>DATGJU010000577.1:0-2550 GCA_035295045.1 Chthonomonadaceae bacterium | reverse complement strand
GTGCCGCACCGCCATCGCGTGCCAGATCGGCTACGGCAGGCAGCGGAACATACCCTGGGGCATATCGGAGGCGGCCTATAGCGCTCTCGACGCAAACCAGGTTTACCAGTATCGCGCCTTTGGCGTGCCCGGACTCGGCATCACGCGTGGCCTGGAGCAGGACCTGGTCGTGGCGCCCTACGCCTCCGCGCTGGCGCTCGCAGTCTATCCGGCCGCCGCCGCCAATAACATCGCCAAATTCAGCGGTTTGAGCATGTGCGGCCCGTACGGCTGTTACGAGTCGATCGACTACACGCGCCAGCAGGAGCGCCAGGGAAGACGCGGCGTACCCGTGTTCTGCTACATGGCGCACCACCAGGGCATGATCCTGACCGCCATCGACAACGCGCTGAACGAGGGCATCTGGCAGGACCGCTTCCATCGCAACCCGAGCGTCCGCGCATCGGAGTCGCTGCTGTACGAGCGGATTCCCGCGTCGCCCGCGATGATCAAAGACGAGATCCATCGCGACCTCATCCCGCGGATCGTGCACGTCTCGAGTCCGCACTTCGCCGGGCAGACCGATACGCCGAACACGCTCACGCCGAAGACCTGCACGCTGTCGAACGGCGACTTCAGCGTGATGGTCACAAACGCCGGCGGCGGCTACTGCAGATGGCGTGACGTGGATATCAACCGATGGACGGCGGACGCTACTGCCGATGCCCGTGGCGAATTCTGCTACATCCAGGAGCTGGCAATCCCCGAGGAGCGCAGGCGCGAGGGCGGAAAACAGCAGGAGCGGAAGCGTGGCGCGCCCGAAAACGTCTGGTCGGCGGCATTCCAGCCGACACGCGTGCTGCCGCAGCAGTATACGACCTTCTTCACTGCGGACAAGGCAGAGTTCCGGCGCCGGGACAACGGCATCGAGACGATATCCGAAATCGTGGTATCGCCGGAGGACAATGCCGAAATCAAGCTGATCACGCTGATCAACCTGACCCAGCGGCGGCGGCGGCTGGAGCTGACTACGTATCGCGAGCTCGCTATGGCCGAGCATAAGGCCGACAAGGCTCACCTGGCGTTCAGCAAGATGTTCGTCGAGACCGAGGCTTTGCCGGACCAGGGCGTGCTGATTGCGCACCGCCGACCCCGCTCTCACTCCGATACGACTGTGTGGGCGGCGCACTTCGCCGTAGCCAACTCCAGGTTCGATCCGGATCAGCAGTTCGAGACCGACCGCGCGCGCTTCCTGGGCCGCGGCCGTACGGCCGGACGGCCAGAGGCGCTGGAGCGCGACCTGAGCGGCGCCGCCGGCACAGTAATGGACCCGATCTTCAGCCTCCGCCGCACAATTACGCTGGAGGCCGGGGAGCGCGCGGAGATCGCGTTTGTAACGGCGGCGGGGGAGACGCGTGAAGACGTCGTCCGCGTGGTCGACAGATACCCCGATCTGCGGGCCATCAGCCGCGCGATCGAAATGGCCTGGACGCATGCTCAGCTCGAGCTGCGCCACCTGCGCATCGATCAGAACGAAGCGCAGGTGTTCCAGGAGGTTGCGTCGCACATCCTCTACCCGAATGCGCTGGTGCGGCCGCCGAGCAAGCGGCTTGCGCTGAACGAGCTTGGCCAATCGCGGCTGTGGGCGCATGGCATCTCCGGCGACGTGCCGATCGCCGTGATCACTATCGAGGATGAGATGGACATCGGCGCGATACAGCAGCTCCTGACGGCGCAAGTCTACTGGCAGCGGCGCGGCCTCAAGGTCGATGTTGTGATTCTCAACGAGGAGCCGGCCTCCTACGATCAGCCGCTGCACCACCGGCTTACGCGCCTGGCGGACGGCCATCGCCAGGTCGCGATAACGGGCCGCGGCGGCGTCTTTTTGCTGCGTTCCGACCAGCTCCCAGAGCAGGAGCGCGCGCTGCTGCTTACCGTGGCGCGCGTGGTCCTCATTGCGGCGCGCGGCACGCTGGGCCAGCTCGTCGGCATTCCACCGCAGGCTGTCTCGCTCCCGCCCATCCTCCCGCGCAACACGAGAATCGCCGAAGAGCCTTCGGCGCAGTTGCCGTTCATGAGCCTGGAGTATTTCAATGGACTGGGCGGCTTCACGCACGACGGCAAGGAGTACGCCGTCTATCTTGGACCCGGCAGCCAGACTCCCATGCCGTGGATCAACGTGATCGCGAATCCGATGTTCGGCGCGACGGTCTCCGAGGCCGGCGCCGGCTTCTGCTGGTATGGCAACAGCCAGAGCAACCGGCTAACGCCCTGGTCCAACGATCCGGTATCCGATCCGATCGGCGACGTGATATACATTCGCGATGAGGACATGGGCGTGTACTGGACGCCGACCGCCCAGCCGATTCGCGAGCAGGACGCGTTTCGCGCGCGACACGGCCAGGGCTACACCATCTTCGAGCACAACAGTCACGCCATCGAGCAGGAGCTGACCGTCCTGGTGCCGATGGACGACGGCGGAGGCGCGCCGGTCAAGCTGGCGCGCCTGAAGCTGACCAACAAGTCTTCGCGGCGGCGGCGGCTCACAATTACGCACTACTGCGAGTGGGT
>DATGJU010000576.1:0-7906 GCA_035295045.1 Chthonomonadaceae bacterium | reverse complement strand
CCGGCGTGGATGTGGCCGCTGCGGTGGACCAGTATCTCCTCCTCCAGCCGCTTCCAGACCGCCGCCCGCTCGCTCTCCGGAGGCACGCCCGCAAGCAGCGCCATCGCCAGGTACTGCTGGTCGCCGTTGGCGTAGTCGTGCGTCTGTGGCCGGAAGAAGCGGGCGTGGATCGCGGCGCGCACCTGACCGGCGCGCTTCCGGTACTCTGCCGCGGCGCTCGTGTTGCCTATCGCGTCGGCGACGCTCGCGGCGGTCGCCAGCGCGTAGGCCCAGTAGCTGTTGTTGAAGCAGAGCGTCTCGGGCGTGTCGCCGTTCACGCCGTGCGCGCCTGGCCAGAGCCAATCGCCGAGGAAGTCCCACTCACCTCCCCAGCGAACGAGCAGATCGTCTTTCGCGTGGGTCTCCAGGAAGGCCAGCCAGCGGCGCATCGTCGGGAAGCCCTCGCGCAGGATCTCCTTGTCGCCGTAGCGCAGGTACACCTCCCACGGCAGGTGGATGCAGAAGCCCTGCCAGGACGGGCCGCCGCCGCCCCAATACGTGGGCGCCGTGTAAGGCAGATTGCCGTCCGGCGACTGCACGTCGCGCCAATCCTCCGCCCACTTCGTGTAAAACGCGCCCATCTGGTAGTTGTCGAGCGCCATCTGCGTCGTCGAGTGGGCGTCGCCGCCGTATCCCATCCGCTCGCGCTGCGGGCAGTCCACCACGTAACCGCCGAGGCTAAGGTTCTCGAACGTCCAGCGCGTCGTATCGTAGATGCGGCTGAGCAGCGGATTGGAGCACTCGAACTGCGCCGCACTCCTGTAGTCGGATCGGACCAGCCAGCCGCGGATCTGGTCGCGCGCGGGCAGCGACTCGAGGCCGCGGATCGTGATCCAGCGGCCCACGCCGTAGTTGAATCGGTTGCGGAACACGCCCCAGCCGGCCGGCCCGACGATGTAGGCGCTGTGCAGCTTGTGCGTCATCGGCGTATCGGCCCGCTCCGAGAACTGGAGCTCGATTCGATCGCCGGGCTTGCCCTGGACGGGGATCTCCACCCAGCCGGCGAAATTGGCGCCCATGTCGACGTGGATCGATCGATCCGGCTTGCGCTCCACCGCGGCGGCGTGGAGCGCATGGACCCGCCGGTTCGGCTCCAGTCGCTCTGCCGAAACCGTAACTTGCGGCGAGTAGACGTGCGCCGGCTGCCAGGCGGTTTCGTCGAGGCCGGCCAGGCACCAGCCGGGAACCTCGCGCCGAGCGTCGTACTCCTCGCCGCCGTAGTTCATGAAGTCCCAGACGCCGAGCAGCCGGTTCGGGCTCGGATGCGTCTTCCAGGAGCCGTCCGTGATAACCTGAGCCCGCTTCCCGTCCGCCAGGCGGATATCGAATTGGCCGAGGGCCATCGGCGTGGCGGGCCGTTCCGGGTGCGCGGCGGAGAGATAGTGCGGAAAGATGGACCAGGAGACGCCGAGCCAGAGCGCAACGACGTTCCGGCCGGGCCGGAGCAGGCGGCCGATATCGTAGGTCACGTAGCGGGCGCGCTTCGAATTATCCGCGACGCCGGGAGACAGCACGGCGTCGCCGACGCGCGCGCCGTTTACGTAGAGCTCATGGTAGCCGATCGTGGCGACGTATGCCTGCGCGCGGCCGACCGGTCCGTCGAGATCGAACTCCTTGCGCAGCCAGGGGTCCGCGAGCGAGTTCTGCTTGAGGGTGTTGTTGGGCCGTGAGAGTGGGTGCGCGAACACCTCGGTGGTCCCGATCCAGCGCGCCTTCCAATCGCCGGGGCCGAGAGGTCCCATCGTCCAGCGCGCCGGCTCGCTCCACGCCGTCCGCCTGCCGCGCTCGTCCTTTAGTCGCACTTTCCACCAGCACTCCGCGCCGGCCGTCAGCGGCCGGCCGGCATATGCCACGTGGACCGAGCGATCCGACGCGACGTCGCCGCTGTCCCACAGGTCGCCCTGGTCCTGGTCCAGCAGCGCGCGCGAGGAGGCGACCCGCACGCGGTAGCCGGTCTGGCGAACGCCGCGCGCGTCCGGGTCGCTCGCCTCCATCCGCCAGCTCAGGCGCGGGTGCGGCACGTCCAGGCCGATCGGGTCCTCCAGATACTCGCACCTCGGATCGGCGACGGCGACCCCGCTCGCGGGAACCCGGAACAGAAGGGGCGCGAAGGCATGCAGGTGCTTTCGCCACACCTGCCACTCGTGCGCGCCCGGCCCGGAAAACCAGGTGTTGCGGATTCCGGCGAGGTCGAGCGCGGAATGGACGCGCTCGCACGCAGCACAGAGCCCATCGTCGATGCCGCAGGCGATCCATAGCAGCCGGATTTTGCGGTTCGCCGCGGCGGGGTCGGCCAGGACGCCCGCTGAAGCGTCGAAATTCCGAACCGCTCCGCTGAAGCAGCCGATCCAGCGGAACTGATCGAGATGGCTCAGCCCGATGTCCAGCGCCTGCCCGCCGCCCATCGAGAGGCCCGCGATCGCGCGGTGGTCGGCGTCCGCAATGGTGCGGAACTCATGGTCGATCGCCGGAACCAGGTCCTCGACCACGACGCGCGCAAATGCCCCGCCGCGAGGCCCGCCCTGCCCGGTCTGCACGCCGCCGGGCGCGTCCGCGTAGCCGTTGTCCATCACGACAATCATCGGGACCGCCCTCCCGGCGGCAATCAGGTTATCCAGAATGAAGTCGGCATGGCCCTGGTTCGACCATCCGCGCTCGCTTTCGCCCGCGCCGTGCTGGAGGTAGAGCACGGGGAAGCGCTTTCGGCCGGCGTCGTAACCGGCCGGCGTATAGACGAACGCGCGGCGGAGCCTGCCGGTTACTTTGGACCTGTAGTGGAACGCTCGGACCGCGCCGTGTGGCACATCGTGCGGCGCGTAGAAGTCCAGGGCCGGGTCGCGGACCTCCAGGCCGCTGGTCTGCTGGCCCCAGCCGAAATAGGTCTCGCTGTTCGGATCGGTACAATGGACGCCGTCGATCACAAGCTCGTAATAGTGGAATCCCGGCCGGACCGGGGGCGTCGTGACGGTCCAGACGCCGTCCGCGCCTTGCACGAGCGGGTAGGGGCGCGCGCCGAGACCGCTGTCGCTGCTCTTCGGCGCGACCAGCACCTCACGGGCGTTGGGCGCGGCCACGCGGAAGGTGATCCGCAGGTCGGCATGGATTCTCGGGTAGGCCTTGCCGCGAACATTCGAAGGCGCCGGCGCGCCGGCGTCGGCCTCGTCTGGCGGCTGCGCGAAGGCTGCCGCCACGAAGGCGAGCAGGAACGGAAGGAAGAGCATGAGAAGGTAAGGCTTCATCGTGCGATGGTCTCCGAGGGATTTGTGGTAAAGAGCCCGAATCACTACTCGACTGGGTGGTGGCCGCAATTATACCATTGCATTGGCGGCGGGGCATGGGAACGATGTCGCATTGGCTCGAGTGACCAAGTGATGATATTCGGATTGACTCCCTGTCCGGATTGCCACGGAACTGGCGGCGCGACGGCCCCGTGCCCGATCTGCGGTGGGGCCAAGGAGGTCTACGCGCCAGGCGGCAGCCGGACAAAGTGCCTCTACTGCTTCGGCGCGGGCACGCGAAAGAGCTGCGTCACCTGTCACGGCGCCGGCCACCTGCCCGCGGAGCTGGTCGGCGAGATCGAGCGCCGGCGGAGGCGAGGCGAGTGAGCGGACCGGCGAGTCTCTCGTCGGACTCGCACGGTCGTCCCGGCACTGCGGGCTGCCGGGGAGCGACCAGAGCCGCGGAGGGACGCGCATCGGTTGGCAAAAAGAGCGCGTTGAGCCGACGAGGGCGAGCGGCTTGCGCCCCGGCTACGGCGAGATCCGACGCTTACCGGCCGCCGAAGGGACGTTCCCGCTCGTCAAGTATGGGAGAACCGAAATGAGATGCTGCACTGCGGCCCTCGCAGGGCTCGCCTGGCTGCTGGCATCGATAGGACCGGCAGGCGCGCAGGGAGATGTCAAGCGGTACTCGCTCACGGCCGACGACGCCGTCGGCGATAGCGTCAAGGTAGAATCGACGCTGGCGACGAAGGTCAAGTCCATTACGTCCGACCCGGAGGTCAAGATTCCGGACACGGACTCGGTCGAGCGCAAACGGTTTACCTCGACCGTCCTCAGCGTGGACTCGCGAAAGAAAGCAACGGCCTACCGGCAGACGTACCAGACCTATCGCTCGGAGCCGGCCGAGCCGACCGACCCCTCGGGCGGACTCCACTCCGTCGAGGGCAAAACTGTAGTAATAACGCGCAAGGGCGACACGTCGGCCGTAACCGTCCAGAACGGGACGATCTCTGCCGATGATCGGAAAGAGCTGGAGAACACGTTTTCCCGCCGCCGGAACTACCTGCCGGCTCATCCGGTGGCCGTCGGCGAGGGTTGGGACGTGGACGCCTCGGTGCTGCAGAGCGCTTTCGGCATACAGGGTGGAAAGCAGGCGATGCATGGAACGCTCGCGGAGACCACGGAGTATCGCGGCCACCTGTGCGCCCGCCTGCGCCTGACGCTGGACCTCGACGGCCCGACAAACAAGTCGGGCTCGACCATGCGCGTAAACCTGCAGGTCGACGTGTTCTATGCCCTGGATCTGCACCGGCTGCTGCGCGTAACCCTGACCGGTCCGATCGTCGCGCACACGAAGGCTTCCGGCGTCGACATCGACAGCACGGGCTCCATCGCCGGCGACGAGACTTACGAATGGCTGAAGATCTCCGGCGCTCCGGTTCCGGTCCCTGCTCCTAAGTGAGGATGTACGCGCGGCTTCACCGACACTGTACGCTGCCCAGTCCTGGCTGGCGTGGTACAATGTAGGGGCACTTTACGCACAGGAGATCGCCGTGAGCACGGAGACGCTAAGCCCTTACCGCACGGGCGTGATCGAGCTGCCGGAGACGGAAGAGCCGCCGACGCAGGGCGGAGAGGACCACGAACCGGGCGACGCCGGCGCCGATTTCGGCCGCTGCCCGGTCTGCCAGAAGCCCCTGCGCCCGCACGATCCCAATACCGGCGAGCCGCGCACGCCGCCGGTTGGGAAGGGCTTTTCGAGCCGCGCCAAGTGTACCGGCTGCGGCACGATCCTCTACTACAAGGGCGGCAAAGAGTGGGGCATCCTGCTCGAGTCGGACCTTTCGGACGAGGACCGCGCCCTGGACAAGCTGCGCTGGTAGAGGTCCGCCAGGCAATCGCTCAATTCTAGAACGACCGGGCGTTCGCGTGCGGGCGCTGCGTTCAGCTGTGGCAAACCGGTCGTCTTGCTTACGCCGCGGCGTATTCCGAAAGCTCCCGTGCCTCCACCGGATAAAAAGCCAGCACGATTTGCTGCTTCGGAACGCCTGCTGAAATCAGATCCGTTACGATACCCGTTTCCGTGCCGTCGTGCTGTATCCAGATCTTACTGTCTACAATGTCAATGTGAATTACGGGATAGTACACGCGTCGCTTTCCGTCCCATCCGAGGGTAACGAGAAGATAGCGGTCCCTTTCACGGTCCATTATCAGTTCCCGCGTGTAATCACCGTTCGCGTATGGAACTGACGCATACTCTTCCAGTGCTCGCTCGACTGCATTCCGGTAAAGTGTTAGCGTTTCCACGAAACCACTTCCTCTCTGTCAGGATCGAACACCATTATCGGGATGCGGTGTCGTGCGACCAACAATTCACCAATCGGTTCCGACAAGATCCCTGCGCTCGCGAATTCCGGCACCGCGAGGAAAAGTGTTCGATCTGTTCCCGTTGCTTCCATGACGTCGTGATATACGACATATTGTCCGACCGCCTGCTCGAGTGCTGCAAGCGGAGAATCGGCGATAAAGCTCTTTACTTCGACCGCAATCTTGAAGGCGTCCTTCTCCGCTGCGATAAGCCGCTCGGCGCCGAGATCAATGAACACATCCCGCATATGATATCGAAGAACGAGCGGGTCATGCGTTATCGTCCAGCCGTCACGTAATAGCGCGGCGCGTACTGCCTCATGGTACTGGTCTTTGGCTGGCAATGTCAGTGGTCCGAGTAAGTCGATTGTCCATTCTAGCGGCATCCCCGAACAAATGTCAACGGGCCGTCTTCGGGCGGTTACGCGGAGCAGGCGGGCCTAGCCGAAAAAGACGGGGTAGCCCTGGACGGCGTCGCCTGTCCACGCACCGGTGAGGCCCCAGAGTATTCCCGCGATCGCGAAATGGCCGAATGCGAGGCCGAGGAAGAACGGTACCGTCTCGCGGTAGAACCTCATTCCCCCGTACCGCAGGGCCAGCGACTTCAGAATCCAGACCACCAGGAACGATCCCCAGATGAGGCTGCCGTAGCTGCAGGCCATAACGTAGCCGAGAGGGTGCAGCGGAAAGCCGGCGAACCGCAACCGCAGCGCCCAGAGCAGGAAGCCGAAGCCGGCGCCCGTCAGCATGGCGATGATGCGCGCGCCGTCCGGCTGCATCGGAGTCGAGACGACCTTCACCGCCGCAGCGTACTCCGGCGTCGCGATCCATTCCCCCCAGATTCCGCCCCGAAGCTGCGTGGCGCCGTAATGGTAGTAGGGCGTCAGGTGGTTGTACCAGCCGCACAGGACGCCGATCACCACGGCGAGCAGCAACGCCACGGCGATGTGCCGGCTCTTGATGCCGGCTCGCCTGCCAAGCTCCATCCCCTCGACCTGGTAGCCTGTGAGCGCCGGGTAGTAGCCGCGCGCCAGGAAGGTGAAGAGCGCCCAGACCGGCATCGTGGCCGCGCCGCTCGCCACGAACGGTGTCGAGCCGAACGCGTAGAGGAGCGCCCGCTTCTGCATGTAGTAGGGGAACAGCCAGACGAGCGGCACGCCCGCCTCCGCGCGCAGACGGCCATACACGAGCGCGACCGCCATCACCAGAACGAGATAGACGAACGCCACCCAGGCCGCCATCCCGGCCAGCGCCATGAAGCTCCAGACCGCGAGAAACCCACCAATCAGGCCGGCGACGGTCCAGCGGATGCGCAGGCCCTCCGGACCATCCGCGCCGCCGCCGGTGATCGCGAGCCGGACCAGCCGGGCGATCTGTTGGCGGGACAGCCAGCAGAGCAGGATGGCGAGGACAAGATAGGCGCCGATGCCCTGCTCCTGGCTGTACGGCAGCGCGCCCGGCGTGGCGCCCATCGAGACGCCGATCACCGCGGCGGCCTTCTCCAGCGCGTACGCCAGCCAGGCCGTGAGACTGATCTCCGTCGATACGAGGTAGCCAAGTCCTACGAGCTCCGGCCGGAATTCGAATTTGAGCGGCGCGATCTCGCTCCAGGGCGAGACCGTGAACGCGACGCCGATGTCGAAGTTCTTGCCGATCGCGGGCACGGCAGGATTGAGCGCATGCCATATGTTGATCAGGTTATAGAGCGCCGCGACGATGAATCCGGACCACATGAGTCGGTTGCGAAAGAAGGGCGTCCGCGACGTGAGGTTATCCGTCATCTCAAGCGGGATGAACACCTGCGGGAACGAGAGCCGCTCCTCCTCGTTCCATATGCGGTAGAACAGTGCCATCATGCAGTAGAGCGCGCACCAGAGCGCCAGGAAGAAGAGCAGCCACATCGCGGCCGGGCCGGCCCAGAGCTGCCACGGAACGATGCCATTCGGGTCGCGCTCATAGAGATGGCGGATGGCCGTGAGATCGTGCGGTACCAGCCAGCTCGGCATGAAGGGCCGGTTTTCCGCGATATGGTCCTCGGTGAAGTAGAACGGCGTCGTGATGAGGGCGAAGAGGAACTGCGTCACGCCGATGCCCATGATCGTGCTCGCGACCGTGACGAATAGGAAGACCGTGAGCATTTCGGCGCGCGTGAACGTGGCCGACGGCCGTGTGCGGCGCAGGACGATGTTGACGATCAGGAGGATAACGAGCGCGGTGAGGCCCGGTATCGCCGGTACGCTCTCGCTGACCTGTGTCGCCAGCGCGACGATCTCGGACTG
>DATGJU010000575.1:0-3897 GCA_035295045.1 Chthonomonadaceae bacterium | reverse complement strand
TGAACGTCCATCAGTTCCAGGGCACGGTATCGGTCGTCGATCTCGCCGCGGATCTGAAAGCCGCCACGGCGATCGTCGCGGCCAACAACGGATGGAGCCGGGCGCGCGCCCAGGAGCGGCCGAGTCTCGCCGTCTACCAGGGCGCGATCAGGCACGTCCTCTATATCATCAAGGAGAACCGGACGTACGACGAGGTGCTGGGCGATCTGCCGCAGGGCGACGGCGACAAGCGGCTGTGCATTCTCGGCGAAACGCTTACTCCGAATCAGCACGCGCTCGCGCGCCAGTTCACGCTCTTCGACAACGCCTACGTGACCGGCACCAACAGCGCCGAGGGGCACCAGTGGTGCACGCAGGCGATCGCGAACGACTACGTCGAGCATTTCTACAGCGCGTTCAGGACCTACTCGTTCGACGGAAGCTGCCCGATGGCGATCTCGAGCGCGGGCTGCCTGTGGGACGCGGCGCTGAAGAGGGGCCTGACGATACGCGACTACGGGGAGTTCTGCGATGCCAAGCGGGCCGTCATCAAGCCGGCCGTAAAGAGCTGGAGGCAGCTCTGGAATGAGCGCGCGAGCGGTAAGCACACGACCCAGGTGCGCGCGGGAACGGCGATCCGGTCGTTGCGGCCCTACATCCATCCGCGCGTGCTCTGCTGGCCGCTGTTCCAGAGCGATCAGGAGCGGGCGGACCTGTTCATCGCAGAGTTCCAGCGGCTTAGCCGCGTTCACCACGTTCCAAACCTGATGATCCTATCGCTGCCCTGCGACCACACGGAGGGCCGTAATCCCGGCTACCCGCAGCCGCAGTGCATGATCGCCGACAACGACCTGGCGCTCGGCCGCATCGTCGACGCGGTTTCGCACAGTCCGCAGTGGAAGGATACGTGCATCTTCGTCATCGAGGACGATACACAGTACGGGCTGGACCACGTCGATGGACACCGCACCGTCTGTTTCGCGCTGAGCGCCTATACGCGGCGCGGCTTCGTCGATAGCGAGCTGTGCAACACGGTCTCGGTGATCCGCTCCATTGAGATGATGCTCGGAATCCCGCCAATGACTCGCTTCGACGCGCTCACACCGCCCATCACGGCCTGCTTCACCAACCAGCGCAACCTCGCGCCCTACGCCGCGGTCCGAAATCAGATCGCGCTGGACATCATGAACCCGCCGCTGCGCGGCCAGGCCGGCGCGGACCGATACTGGACCGAGCGCTCCCTCGCGCTCGACTGGTCCGACGCCGACCGCGCGGACCCGGAAACCCTGACCCGCGTGATCTGGCACTCCGTCTGCGGCGACTCCGTCCACTTCCCCGACCCGTAGAGCCTGCTCCTCCGAACAGCCCAACAAAACCTACGGTGTGTGATCCCGCTGTGGCGCAATCGCCGTCCGGCCGGTCACGTCCGTGAAGGCGTACGGCTCTTCCTCGGTAGAATAGTAGCTGCGGTCCGGCAGCAGCTTGTAGTGCGCGCCGAACTCCTCGTCCAGCACGACGCGGAAGCTGTTCACCGGCGAGATGGTGTCGTAGAGGTGGCCCCGTACCTTCGCCGGCACATAGTAGGCGTTCAGGATCGAGAAGGGCTCGCGGACGTCCGTGTTCGCCAGCGACTCCCAGTCGATGTTCATGCGCGAGCCGTGGTCGCCCTGGACGATGATGATCGGCGGGCGCCTCGATCGCGCCAGGATGTTATCTATCGCCTGGAGCGCGCGCCGATTGACGTACTGAAGCTGGCCGGTATAGCCTTCGATGTACTGCGGCCTCGACATCTGCTTTAGAAGCCAATTGCCGTCTGCAAAGGTGAGCGGTCCACGCGGGTATGCCGCTTCACCGTTAGGGCCGAGCACGAACGGCGGGTGGGGCGCCAGGACGTGGGCGAATACGAACTTCTTGTAGGGGTACTTCGCCACCGTGTCCAAGCTGTCGAACACGCCCATCAAGTTGGCCCGGTGCGCGTCGTACCGCGCGTGGTGAACAGGCGAGCTGGGGTTCAACGCGTCCGGGCCAAAGATCTCGGCCTCGACCTCCGGAATCGGCGGGCGGTTGTTCAGCTCGACGTCCGCCGTCTCCACCTGGGCCTCCGACACGCCGCTGCCGATGTAGACATAGCGGTAGCCTAGCGGCGATAGGCTGGCCGCTACGGCGTTGTCGTCCAAGATCGCGCGGCACGCCTCCAGGCTGCCAGTCGGCCCAACCCGCCGCGCGAGGTCATCGAGGTAATCGAAATTGAGCGAGCTCGCCAGGCATAACGGGGTCTCGTCGTAGTTCGCGCGGCTATGGTGCGCCACGTAAAAGCCGCGGCGCTCCAGCTCGCGGACGAAGTGGCCGTTGTCGAAGTTATAGAACAGCTTCAGACTGTCGGCCCGGCCGTAGGCGTCCAAAATGACGTAGTAGACGTCCGGCAGGTCGGCGGTCTTGTCCGTTACCGGTCCGTGGACGCGCTTGGATACGGCGCGCGGGCTGGACGCACTGCCACGCGCCACAAGGATCGGGGCGTGCATTCCAAGATGGCTGCCCGGACGCGAGGTGCGCCAGAATGCCGACCCGATCATCCAGCCGGATGAGAGCACGAGGAAACCGGCCGCGACGTTGAGGATGGAGCTCGTGTCGAGGAGCGGCCTCCGCGTACGATACAGCGCGATAACCAGCGCGGCCACGGCGATGATCCCGGCCGTACCGACGAACACGGGCGCCGGCCAGGGGATCGCTTCCACCAGGGGGCTCCACGTCGCCAGAGCCACCATTGTGGCGGACGTGGCTATCGCGGACTTGCGCAGATTGCGCAGAACCACAAGTGCGACCACCCAGACGCACACGGTCGTCAGCATGGTGGTCGCGAGCCCGTACACCGTGTCCAGGAGCGGTACATGATCGAGATTGTGCGCATATAGCGCCAGCAGCGGAAACGCGGCGAACAGGAACGGGTGCAGCGGTATCACGACCCGGCGTCGAGCCGGACCATTCTCGGCACGATTCTCTGCAACATTCACGATTTGGATGTCCGCAGCAGGTACAGATATCGTTCGCTGTCCGGCACGTTCACCGTCCGGACGATCTCGAATCGCTCTCCGAACCTCGCCTCGAAGCCCTCCCTGGTGTATTCGTCGAAAATGTCCTCGCGGCTGGCCAGCAGCCGCTGCACCTGCGAGTCGCTCTTCGGCACGAACTCCACAATGGCCCACGCGCAGATGCGGCCCAGGAACTGCGCGATGCGCGCGAGCGGCACGTTGTTGCCGATCGCCAGGTGATGGATCAGTGCCAGGCCCAGCGCGACGTCCGCCGGCCCACGATGGACAAGCGATTGCCGCTCCTCGTTGGCCCAGCCCAGGTCCGGGCTGGGATTCGTAAGATCGCCCACGAGAGGTAAAAGGTTCCGCTCTCCGGCCGCGCGGCCCTCGCGGTAGTTCTTCTCGACCGCCGCCGGATCCATGTCCCACGCCACCGTGGCTGCGCCGCGCTCCGCGGCGATCCGGCTGAAGGCGCCGGTGTTCGCGCCCAGGTCCCATACCGTGCGCGGCGCCGGCGCCACTATGTCCAGCAGCTCCTCCAGGCAGCGGCGCTTACCCGCCATAGCCGCGGCCGAGTAGTTCGTCTCGGCGTAATAGTTCGCCCAGGTGGTGCCGGCGGGACGCCAGTCCAGCCCGTTGATCGTGCCCTCCAGGCTGTCGATCAGGCCGAGCTGGGCAGTCATCGAGACGCGGCCGTGCGCCGCGCGCGCCGGCACGGCGTCTCCTTCGTACCGCTTCTGTGCCGCGCCGTGCAGGTGGACGTGCGTGAGCAGTCCCGGCTGCAGCCAGGTGGAGCGCGGAAGCAGGCGGCTCGCGAGATCGAGCGGGATGCCGTCGATGTAGGGCCGCAGCAGCGACGCCAGGCGGATGTCGGTCCGCGACATCAGCG
>DATGJU010000574.1:0-3233 GCA_035295045.1 Chthonomonadaceae bacterium | reverse complement strand
AGGGGGACGAAGTCGTAACAAGGTAGCCGTATCGGAAGGTGCGGCTGGATCACCTCCTTTCTAAGGATCGCGCAACTGCCAAGACGAACGAGAACAACCCCAAAAGGGCTCGATCGCTCTTCAGGCGCCTCCTAGGTCGGTATCCTGATTCGACGTAACAGATCGCGGCCGGTCTAACAGCCGGTTGTCGATGGAAAGCTTATGCCGCAAGGGACCGAGGAGCAGAGTCCTCACAAGCCGTTTGCACGTGACTACAGGTTGATCTCGAACGAACCGGAAGGCCCACGGCCTCCCGGTTTTTTCGGCTTTGCCGCGCCGTGGTATAATCTCACTGCTGTGGTTTGAGCGCTGTCGCCTGCCCTGGCAACACGGCTTTGCTCCCCAAGACCAGACCGGCCGTACACCGTGTCCGATCTCCTGCCGCGCGTCATCCCGCCCGCACTGTCCAGGCTGCTCTGATCGACGAGGATGGAAACGATGCCGGGTCCGGACCCTCTCATGGACGCAGTCTTCGCTTCCAGGGTGCGCGACGCCGCGGCCGCCGCCAGAGCCATGCGCGATCTTGCGGGGCGCGGCGTTTCTGACGACGACGTCGCGGCCCTGGCACCGGCTCTTCTCGCCGCGATCCAGGCGAGCCCCGATCCCGACCGCGCGCTCAACAGCTTCGCCCGCTGGTTCGCCGCCGTAAGCAGTCCGGCGTCGCATCTTCAATCGCTCCTCACGCATCCCGTGGCGCTCGAAATGTTCTGCGTCATCGCCGGCAGCAGCCAGTACTTCGCCGATCTTCTTGTGCGTCAGCCTGAGTACTTCGAAATCATCGCGAACCCCGGCGTGCGTGCCGGCGCGAAGTCCGCGGACCAGCTCCGCCGCGAAATCCTTCCGCTGATCGAAGCCTGCCAGCGGCCGGAGCTGAAGCGTGACGCACTCCGACGGTGGAAAGCCCGCGAGATGCTCCGTATCGGCGTTCGGGACCTCGCCGGTATGGCCGACATGCCGGCAACCGCGCTGGAGTTCTCGAACCTGGCGGACATCTGCGTCCAGCAGGCGCTCAGTATTGCGATGGCTTCCGCGCGCGTATTACGGGAGACCGGGTTCAGCTCACGGCAGGTGAAAGAGACTGCCGCAGCACACCCACCAACACTCAACACCCAACACCAAACACCCACCTCCGAACACCCAACGCCGAACACCGAAACCCCAGTACCGCTATCCGTGATCGCCATGGGGAAGCTCGGCGGGCAGGAGCTCAACTACAGCAGCGACATCGATCTGATTTTCGTGATGGCGGACGGCCTGCCGGAGGAGCTGCTTCTCGAAAGTGGCCGGAAGATGGAAACAACGGTCTGGATGACCCGGCTGGCGGAATCGACAATCAAGGTCCTGAACGAGGAGCGGGCAGATGGACACGTGTTCCGGGTCGATATGCGGCTGCGCCCGGAAGGGCGATTCGGACCTCTGGTTCGCTCACTATCGAGCTGCAAGGCCTACTACGAATCGTGGGCGGAGGGCTGGGAGCGGCAGGCCCTGATCAAAGCGCGGGCCATTGCCGGGAACGCCGAAGTAGGCGCGGCCTTTCTTCGAATGGCCGAGGCTTTTGTCTACCGGACGCACGTCTCGGCGGAATTCGCAGACGAGGTGCGGGCGAACAAGCGCAAGATCGAGCAGAAGTGCGCGATGGAGGGCGCGGCGCACACGAACGTCAAGACCGGGTATGGCGGGATTCGCGACATCGAGTTCCTGATCCAACTCCTGCAGCTGGAGCTTGGCGGCAGGCTGCCCGACGTGCGAACGCCGAATACGCTGACCGCAATTCAACGGCTCCAGACCGCCGGCGCGCTGCACGCGGACGAAGCGGCCGACCTCGCGGACGACTATCGCTTCCTCCGCACTCTGGAGCATCGCCTCCAGCTCCTTCACGGGTTTCAGACCCAGGCGATGCCCGCGATCGATAACGATTCCGAACGGCTTTTCCTGGCGCACCGCATGGGATTCCCAGACCGCGACGCATTCGAGGCCGATCTCGCCGCCAGGCGCGACCGGGTGCACGCGCACCTGGAGCGCCTGTTCTACGGGCGCAATGCAGGCAGCGATTGGGCGCCCTCTCTGCGAATTGCAGACTGGTCGGACGCTGGCGAGCTGCTGGACAACCTCCAGTCGCTCGCAGTGGTGGAGGCCCTCACCGCGCGCCTTAGAGCCGCCGGTTTCCGGGACATCGACGGAGCTCTGCGAGCCCTCCGACTGCCGATGGCGGGCAATGAGTTCGGAGGCATGCCGCCGGACACGCCCCGCATATTTAAGCAGATTGCGCCCGCGCTTCTGACGCTCGCGTCGTCCGGACCGCAGCCAGACGCCGCGCTGGCCGGTATCGAGCAGATGGCTACGGCCATGCCGAACCGCGCGCAGCTCTACGCTGCGATGCGCGATAGCCCGGACCTATTGCGGAAGTCCGTGCTGCTCGGCGCGGTTTCGCCGCCGTTGATGCGCCGCCTTTGCGATCACCAGGAGTGGCTCGACGTCCTTGCCGCGGAACAGCAGCCCGTGGCGGAGCCGGAGCCTGGAAGCGCGGGCGGGCTCGCGGCGCGGCTCGCGCCAATATCGGACGCAGCGAGCCGCTTGCAGGCGATAGCCGCGTACTACCTGCGCGAAGCGCTTCGCATTGGAGCCCGGGACGCGTGGGGCTGGGACGGCGCGGCGGTTACAATGGCAGCGTTAACCCGCCTGGCAGATCAGACGCTTGCTGCAATCGTGTCGACCTGTTCGGCGCAGATTGCCGCCGTGGCGCCGGAGCCGGCATTCGCGAGCGACGCCCTTGCGCGGGTCGCGGTACTCGGACTGGGCAAGCTTGGCGGCTCGGAGCTCGGGTATGCCAGCGATTGGGACCTGCTCTTCGTCTATGGTGAGCCGGTCCGCGCATCGGAGCGCCGCGGCGGCGAGAGGGCGGCCATAGTCCAACGGCTTGTCGAGGCGATTCAGGCCGCCGTGCGAAGCCTTTCAGCACACGGCGCGGAGATCGAGCTGGACTTGCGGCTGCGCCCGTGGGGGACCAAGGGCGCGCTTGCCCTCACGCCCCGCGCCTATGCCGCGTACCTTGCGAGCGCGGCGGAGACGTGGGAGCGCCAGGCCGGGCTCAAGGCGCGGTTCATCGCGGGCGACGCGCGGACTGGACGGCGCATCGAGAGCGTGCTCGGCGCGGCCTCATACGCGAAGCGGGGGTCGGATGCGGAGATTATGGC
>DATGJU010000573.1:0-11957 GCA_035295045.1 Chthonomonadaceae bacterium | reverse complement strand
GGCGCCTGACAGGTACCACCCAATACCGAAGAGAGTATACCTCCCGCCCTGCCGGCCCGCCGATTGACTCCGAATCCCGCGTTTGCTATACTCCGGTCGAGGGCCAAAGGGCCTGTGGGCGGGATTCGCGCGCGACCTGGGAATATCGATCCGATAAGCGTCGTTCGGGTAGGCGGCGGGGCGGCTCAATGCGGTGAGCAACGGTGCGGCGGCAGCGGCGAGTTCGGTTACCGGTATTCGCGTTTGCACGACACGCCGCTCATTCTCAAGGGCGACTGCCGCCGGAGACCGGTTCGAGCGAAAGGATCGATATGCGCGAAGCGTACCATGTGGCAAGACACTCGAATTGGATCGGGCTCGCTGTCCTTCTGGCGCTGTTGGGCGCAGCGGTGCATCTGGCCTCGGCGAGCGGGCAGATCCGTCCGTCTCCGGCACCGCTGCCGACGCTGTACCTCATCGGCGACTCGACAGTTCACAACACAGGCGCCGGATTCGCCGGCTGGGGCGACCAGATCGGCGACCTGTTCGACCAGCGGAGGATCCGCGTCGTCAACCGCGCCAGTGGCGGCCGCAGCAGCCGCACGTTCCGAACCGAGGGGCTATGGCAGCAGGTCCGCGCACAGCTCAAGCCGGGGGATTTCGTGCTGATGCAGTTCGGCCACAACGATGGCGGATCGCTCACGCAGAATCGCGCTCGCGCCTCGCTGAAGGGCTCCGGCGATGAGACCGAGGAGGTGAGGTACCCGGCGACCGGAAAGAGCGAAGCCGTCCATACCTACGGCTGGTACATGCGGCAGTATGCCGCTGTGACGCGCGCGAGCGGCGCCACGCCGATACTGCTCTCGCCAGTGCCGCGCAACATCTGGAAGGAGGGCCGCACGGTGGCCCGGGCCTCCGCGGACTACGGCAAGTGGGCGGCGGACGCGGCGAAGGCGGAGGCCGCCATCTTCGTCGATTTGAACGAGGCGGTGGCGAAGCGGTACGAGGCGCTGGGACCGGACAGGGTGAAGCAGTTTTTCCCCGGCGACCATACGCACACGAGCCCGACCGGCGCCCGCCTGAATGCGGAGTGCATCGCGGAGGGGCTGCGCGAACTCAAGGACCGGCGCCTCGTGAGCTACCTTCTTGCCATGCCGGAAGGATCGCCCAGGGCCGCGCCGAATTAGGACTATAAGATTAGGACAATAAGAAAGGACCATTGAATGCTGCAGGGACTGCGCACTGTCGTCTTTCACGTCGCCGACCTCGCGAAGGCGAAGGCCTGGTACTCCGCGCTCCTCGGCTTCCCACCCTACTTCGACGAGCCGTTCTACATCGGCTTCAACGTTGGGGGCTATGAGCTGGGCCTGTTGCCGATCGAGGAGCCGGAGCCAGCCGGGACCACCGTCGTCACCTACTGGGGCGTGGCCGACATCGACGCCGTTTACGCGCGGCTGCTCGCCGAGGGCGCGACGGCCCACGCGCCGGTCACCGACGTCGGGGGCGGCATCAAGGTCGCGGACGTTATCGATCCCTTCGGCAACATCGTCGGCATCATCGACAACCCGCACTTCAAGGTGGCGTAAGAACACCGAACACCCGAACACCCGAAAGGACCCTACTATGACAGGGCGTGTTAGTGAGATATTGAGCTGGTATGGCGCCGACAACCCGGGAACGCTGACCAACCTGGCGCGGATGCTGAACCACGGGCGGCTCGCGGGCACCGGCCGCATGGTGATCCTGCCTGTCGACCAGGGCTTCGAGCACGGGCCGGTCCGATCTTTCGGGATGAACCCGCCGGCCTACGATCCGCGCTACCACTTCGAGCTCGCAATCGAGTCGGGCTGCAGCGCCTATGCGGCGCCCCTCGGCTTCATCGAGGCGGGCGCGCGGGAGTTTGCGGGCGACATTCCGCTCATCCTCAAAGTGAACGACCACGATGTTACCATGAACGAGCGAGACCCTTCCCAGGCGATCACCGGCAGCGTGGCGGAGGCGCTCCGGCTCGGCTGCTGCGGCGTCGGCTTCACGATCTATCCCGGCTCCGAGCACCGGCTGGAGATGTACGAGGAGATCCGCGCAATCGCACAGGATGCGAAGGCGCACGGGCTGGCGGTCATCATCTGGTCCTACCCGCGTGGGTCTGAGATCAGCAAAGAGGGCGAGACCGGCATCGACGTGTGCGGCTACGCGGCGCAGATTGCGGCCCAGCTCGGCGCGCACGTCATCAAGGTGAAGATGCCGTCCGCGCACATTGAGCAGCCAGAGGCGAAGAAGGTGTTCGAGTCGCAGAAGATTCCGATCGAGGCGGCCAAGGACCGGATCGCCAACATCGTCCAGTGCTGCTTCAACGGCCGGCGCATCGTGATCTTCAGTGGCGGCGCCTTCGAAGGCGAGGATAAGCTGATCGAAGAGATCCACGCGATTCGGGACGGCGGCGGCTTCGGCAGCATCATCGGCCGCAACAGCTTCCAGCGGCCCAAAGCCGACGCGCTCCGGCTGCTCGGCCGGATTATGGACATCTACGCGTCTTAGCCCGCATCGGGCGAGGTTATCTCGCGCGAAGAACGCAAAGCGCGCAAAGGGCGCAGTACGGAGAGCGGGGTTTCGCGGTGGACGAAGATGAGTTCTGGAAGACCGTCAATGGCTCACGGGAGGCGGCGCGCGCCATTCCCCGCAGGCCGTCGGAGGACTTCATCGCCGTCCACGAGCGCACGCTGGCCGACGCGCTGAAGCGGTTGAGCCCCGAAGAGGTGGCAGGATTCGAGTGGCGATTCCGCGAAGCGAGCCGCCGCGCGTATCGGTGGGGCCTCTGGGCCGCGGCGTACTGGCTGTGCGGCGGCTGCAGCGACGATGGCTTCACGGACTTCCGTGCCTGTCTCATCAGCCTCGGCCGCGCGGCGTACGAATCCGCTCTGCACGACCCCGACTCGCTCGCCGACGTCGTCGCCCTTCCGGGCGCGCCCTACATGCAGGCCGAGGGATTCCAGTACGTCGCCTCCAGGGTCTACGAGTCGATGACGGGCAGCTCCAGCATCCCGCACGATCCCCATACGCTGTAGACGCCGCTCGGCGATGCCGTCGGCGATGATTTTGACTTCGACGATGACGCGGAGATGGCGCGCCGGCTCCCGCGCCTGGTTGCCGCCTTCCCGGGGGGCTTGGGCTGATCTCCTAGCGGCGCGTTCAATTTCAAGGAGCACGTCCACGAAATTAACAATCGCCGGTTCACGATCACGGTCGGCTCGATCGCCATAGATGCGATAATCTCGGCTCGGCAGCCTATTTGAGAACGCTGCCGGCCTGCTGCCAATCGATCATCTGCTTCAAAGTCATCGACTTGACGAAACCGGTATCGGTATAGACCGTCCGCACGTCGTCTTCGGTGAATGCGCGGATCTGGCCGGCCAACGTCTCGCCGCCGCCCGTCTGCCAGGCCGCCTCCCACAGCTCCGCGAGGGCCCGCGCGCCTTCTGCCATGATGTCGGCGGTCGAGTCGGCAAACTTATCATAGAGGCCGCCGGCGACCGTCTTGTTCCGCTTCCCACCGAGCTCCACGTAGGCATCTACGAGCGCCATTGGCCTTATCTTTCCGAATGCGTAGCTCATTACCAGGACGGACCGCGTCGCAGCGTCGTCGCCGGTCCTCTCGACCGGCCGCAGCACCGCGCCCTGCAGATGGCTCTTTACCGAACTGAACAGATCGTCGGGCTTCAACTCCACCATATCGTCTTCGTAGGTGCTGTGCACCCCCTTTCCGTACCAGCTCTTCAGCTTGTCTTCCTGCATAACCCGGTCCCGTGCCTGATCTCCGTCGGCATATTGCGAGCAGTGGAGCGGCTGGCACGCGTCGCCGACGTAGTGCGCCAAAACGCCGGACGCGCAGAGGAACCGGAGCAGGTCGCCGCGGGCCAGCGCGTCCAGCATGGCGTTGAAAATCTGTTTGCAGCGGAACGGCAGGCAGCCCTGGTCTCTCGGCTGCGTGTGGCCGTTGCGCAGGTAGTAGCTCAGCCAGGCCTGTTCAGTGATGAGCGCCGTGTTGGCGATGCACTGCTCCAGGAAAGTTGTGCCGCCTCCGCCGTCCATGTCCACGTCCGCGAAGTGATTTGGATGCTCAGGGCCCGTGTCACATGCGATATCGCGCCCGCCGGCTGCGCCCTTACGCGACCCGCACGTCTTACCCTCGACCACGTTTTTCCAGACCAGGTCCGGAACGTCGCACAGCGGTACAAAGTCGCCGTGGACGTACTGCCGCTGCTCCACGGCGGGCAGGGGAGGTGTCAGCAGCGCGCTGTTCGCCGTCATCAGGTCACGCAGGCCCTTCGACGTGAGCAGAGTGGTCGCAAGCTCGCCAATGGCATAGTGTCCCATCGCGCCCCAGAATGGCGCAGCGGCCGAGGAGCCGGACGTCACCAGATCCACATCGAAGGCGGCGAAGATCGCGCTGAGGCTGGTCGCCAGGCTGAAGTTGCTCGCGCGCTCCGACTGGCCGTGCACGCCCTGACCGCCCCACTCCATGGCCAGCGGCTGGTAGATCGGCTTGCCGGAGAGCTGCGCAGGAACATGCCAGATAGCGCCTGAATCACCTGGATGCGCCTGCACCGCGTCGGTGGCCGGCTCGATCAGAAAGTCGCTCACGTAATCGTAGCCACCTACCGACTTGTACCGGTAGAAGAGCGCCTTGATCTTGCCCTCGAGTCGTCCCGTCGCCGCGCCGAATCCGACCACCTCCGTGTCGATAAGGCTGACGCCGATGTTGTACTCGTTCAGGTCGAACAGCGGCCCGGTAACGCCGAGCCCGATGTTGTCCGGGCGCCAGCTCTCGACGCGGTCCAGCTCGACCAGGCCGGCGTCCAGGTTCAGAAGCGCCCTGTCGTCCGGAAATGCAGGATAGACGGCATGGAACGGCCGCTTTGCGACGCTCAGGTCGGAGGAGCTTCCAATCTCCTGCGAAGCCGTGCCAATGGTCGCGCTGATCCTGCCCGGCCCGCCCGCGACGTGCCGGTTCGTCAGAGCGTAGGTGAGACGCCCGTCTGTCACAAGGCAGCCCGCCGTTCCGAAGTGCACGGCGCCCTGCACAGCCGACGAAAGCTGCACGCCCGGCCCGAATGACGCCTGCGCGTAGCGCCATGCCGCGCCCGCCGGGCTGGGCGCGGAGGGCCGCACTTCGACGACGCAGACGGGAATCGTCCGGCCGTCCGGCATGTAGAGCGTCGGCGGGATGAGGTCGTGAATGGCGAGCGCGCTGCCATTGAACTGGTCGCGCGTCTGCCATTCGCTCACCATGACGAGCACGCAAGGCCAGGAATCGTCGCGGACGCCCGAATTTGCGAAGGTCCGCGCGGCATCTGGCGGCACGCCGTCGTTTCGGATCAGGTAGAGGCCGACCGCCGTACCGACGACGTTCGCCTTGTTCGTAAGGTGGACATGATAGTGCGCCCGCGCCTCAACTAGATCAGAAAGCGCTAAACTTTGGAAATTGCGGTTTCGCTGCATGGTCCGATTCCTCAGAGATCCTATCGCCGCAAGCGCCGTCCGCGTCGCATCTGCCTTGCACGCCGGACGGCATGGCGGGCGGCCGGCCTGGACTTCGGCGACGCCGCCCCGCCCGGCGGCTCCGGCGGGTAGCCGAGCAGGATTCCCTTCGCCTTCAGCTCCGTAACCGCGGCGTAGGCCCAATGGCTCTTGGGCACGTCCGGAAAGCCGGCATCCGCACGCTGCGCCGGCACTCCCGTCAATGCCAGCGCGAGGTAGACAGGGTACATACCATCGCCGCTCCTTTCATGACGTTGTTACCGCTTCATACCGCCGGGCGAGCCCCGGAATTCCAATTTAGACAAACTCGGCGTGGAACAAAGGCGCCGGTACGCCTGCGTAGGCTAGAACCGGATCGGACGATGCGGGCGAAGCGGACCGACCGGACGCCGTGGGCCGAGTTGACGCTCACCACATTCTATGCGAGCCCGCAGGCGCCCCGTCACCCGCTCACCCGCTCATCCTCCTCCGCCCGAATGCAGCCGCGTCGCGCCGCCCAGGCGACGAGCTGCGGCAGGTGGCGCAGCCCGGTTTTCGAGCGCAGGCTGTCCAGGTGCGCGTCCACCGTGTGGGGCGAGAGCGCCAGGGCCTTCGCCGCGTCCACGATAGTGCCGTGTTCGGCCACGGCCTGGACGCATCTCTCTTCTGAGCGCGTCATCCGCACGACGTAGCACGGCGCCCGCTCGTCGAGCGATATCGCAGGCACGTAGAGTCTGTCGCCACCGGTTGAGATCAGTACAGTTTCCACGGTGCAGCCCTCCTCTTCAAACGAACAACGTTGCCGCCGGACCGGCTTGCGGGCAGGCCCCGTCCATGTTGCCCGCCGCCGATCCTTCTGTTTTTGCCCACCTGTATATAAACACACATGCTGCGGCCCATCTGTCAGTCTAACTTTCAATATATTTTTCGTTAACCGCGATTCCAGGCGTGCCGGCAGTGGAACGCCGACGTCGGAGCCTCGCTTACCCGGCCGTTCACGATGTCGCGCAGGAGAAACAACGGCCCCTGTCCAATCCTGGGGCACGCGCGGGGACGGACCTGCGGTCGATTGAGGCATGGAGATACGATGATCACTTGGTTGCGATTGAGGCGCGACGCCGCGGCAGCCGCTGCGCTGCTCGTCGCGCTCGCGCCGGTGGTGGCGCCGGCGCCGGCGCGAGCGCAGCTCCATCCGCCCGAGGTGCGGCTGGTATATCCGCTCGGCGGCAGCGCGGGCCTTACCACCCGGGTCACGATCTCCGGCGTAAGCTTCCGCAATGCACGGCAGATTGTCTTCGACCAGCCCGGCATCACGGCGAAGATCGTCGCGCCCGACTTCGGCAAGCTCCCGGCGGGGGCGCTGGACGACGATCGGGCGACCTTCGTCGTGGCCGACTTCACGGTCGATCGCTCCGCATACCGGGATCTGTACTCGTTCCGCATCATTTCCGATGCGGGCGTGAGCACCGCCGGCAAGTGGATGGTTGGCCGCGAGCTGCCGCAGATCGAGGAGAAGGAGCCGAACAACGGCCGCGCGCAGGCTCAGGCCGTCTCGCTGCCGATCGCCATCAACGGTCACATCTCGGACGCCTCGGATACCGATACGTTCGCCGTCGACCTGGAGGCGGGCAAGCCGTTCGTTGCGGAGGTCATCGCGGCGCAGGCCGGCTCCCCGCTCGATTCGCTGCTTACGCTCAATGACGCGAACGGCGCCGAAGTAGCCAGCAACGACGACTTCGGAGGGCCGGACTCGCTGCTCGTCTACACGCCGAAGGCCTCGGGCCGGTACTACGTGACGCTCTCAAGCTCGACGGGCGGCGGCAGCGGCGCGCACGCCTACCGGCTCAGCCTCGGCGCGCTTCCGCTCATCACGGGCACGCTGCCCGGCACACTCCCGCGCGGCCGCAGCGTGACCGTCACGCCGATGGGGGTCAACGTGCCGCCAGCCTTCCCGGTGACGATTCCGGCCGGATGGCGCTACGGTCTGGCGCACGTACATAGTCCGGAGGGGGTATCCAGCAACGGTATCGTGGTCGGCGTCTCGGACCTGCCGCTCGTGATCGCAGACGGCGGCAACGTCGACTCGGCCCACGCCATGCCGGTCCACCCGCCGTGCGCGGTCAACGGCAAATTCTATCGGTCCGGCAGTCCTGAGGCCGCCTCCTTCTACAAGTTCCACGCCGACGCAGGCTCGCGGTACGTGTTCGACGTCCAGTGTCAGGATCGGAGCGGCACGCGCTGCGACCCGGTCCTGACGCTCTACAGCCCGGACGGCTCGCTCATCGTGGAGAGCGACGATTCGCTCGGCCGCGATAGCCACTTCGACCAGCGGTTCGTCGGCGCGGGCGACTACACGCTCCGCGTGAAAAACCTGGACGCCACGAACTCCCCCGACCTCGTCTACCAGCTCCTGATCCAGAAGCCGCCGCCGTCAGGCTTCTCCCTCACGGCGGACACCCGCGCCCGCGCTCTGGGCCAGGGTGGCGAGGCCGCATTCGATGTCCAGGTGAGCCGCATTGAGTGGGACGGTCCGGTCACATTGGCGGCCACGGATCTGCCGCCGGGCGTGACGGCGAGCAGCGAGGTCGTGCCGGCCGGCGAGACGCGCGGCCTGGTCGTCCTCATGGCCGCGGAGGGAGCGCCGCTCGGTGGCTTCCCGCTCCGGATCACGGGAACCGGAACTGTGAACGGCAAGCCCCTCACAGTGACGCTTACGCGCGCCACGGACCGAATCTGGAATGGCGGCGCGATGCGTCTCGAGCCCGCGCCCGTGGATACGCTCTACTATGCGGTGACGCCGCCGTTCGAGGTGACTGTCAAGACTGACGCTGCCGCGGAGATGACGCTCGGAGGCTCGGTGAAACTGCACGCCGCGTTCCAGCGCCGACCCGGCTACGATCGGGCGTTCACGCTCAACGCTATCGGCCTGCCGAACGGCATTGCCGCCGTGCCCGCGCCCGTTGCTGCCGGCGCGAATGCAGCGGATCTCGATCTGAAGGCGCTGCCGGGCGCGAAGCCCGGCGTCTACACGATTGTCCTGGACGCGGTGACGAACAACAGCCCGCAGGTGGCGCTCGATCGCGTCTCGGCGCCCATCACCCTGACGATCCTTCCTGCAGCAGCAACGGGAGCAGCAAAATGATCATTGATCTCGATATAGATACGTTCACGTATCCCGACGTGCCGCTGCCGGAAGTCTGGACCGTCGAACAGCGATTCGGCACGCCCGCTCTCCCGCCGGCAGAGATCGGGGCCCGGACGCGCTCGGCGGTTGCCAGTCTGGTGCGCGAGGGCGGCGTGGCCCTGGGCGCTTCTATCGCGGTCGGAGTCGGGAGCCGCGGACTGGATAACCTCGTCGCCGTCGTTCGGGCGACCATTTCGGAACTGCGCGCTCTCGGCATGTCGCCGTTCGTCGTTCCTGCGATGGGAAGCCACGGAGGCGCCACCGCCGAGGGGCAGATCGAGGTGCTTGAGGGCTATGGCATCACGCCGGAGGCGGTCGGCGCGGAGATTCGAGCGACGATGGAGGTCGAGCAGATCGGCACGCTGGAGGGCGAAGACGCGGGCGACTTTGCCGGCCAGCCGATCTATTGGGAGCGAAACGCGCTCGCGGCGGACGCCGTGCTGCTGGTCAACCGCGTCAAGGCGCACACCGACTTCACCGGCGAGATCGAGAGCGGTATCGCGAAGATGAGCGTGATTGGGCTGGGGAAGCGGCACGGCGCCGAAAGCGTCCACCGGTTTGGCGCGCGCGGCCTGCGCGATCTCATGCCGCGGCTCGCGCGCTGGATCGCTCGCGGGCAGCGCCTGCTGGGAGGAGTTGCGCTGATCGAGAACGAGCTGGGCCGCACGTCCGAGATCCATGCGCTGCTCTCCACACAGGTCGCTCGCGAGGGCGAGAAGGCGCTGCTCCGCCGGGCGCGCGAAACCGCGCCGCGCCTCCCGTTCCAGGAGCTGGACGTACTCGTGATCGACGAGATGGGCAAGAACATCAGCGGCGCGGGGATGGACACGCACGTTATCGGCCGCGGAACCATGCCCTCGATCCCGGAGGCGACCTGGGGCGGTCCGAATATCCGCCTCATCGTGGTCCTGGACGTGACCGCCGCCTCGCATGGCAACGTGACCGCGGTCGGACTTGCGGACTTGACGACGCGCCGCCTGATCGAAAAGGCCGACTGGCAGGCGACGTTCATCAATATGCGCACCAGCGGCGAGGGCGGCGTCCTGCGCGGCCGGCTGCCGCTCGTCCTCCCGATCGGCGAGGACTGCGTCCGCACCGCCATCGCCACGTGCGGCCGGCCGGACGCCGGCTCGGTCCGCTTTGCGCGCATCCGCAATACCGCTGACACCCGCTTCCTCGAAATCTCCGCCGCGCTGCTGGATGAGGCTCGCGCCCACCCAGAGCTGACCGTGAGCGCCCGCTCCCGCCCACTGGATCTCTGCCGCCGCGTCGGCGAGGCGTGAAGCCGACCTTGTCCACGAAACACGCGAACGAACACGAAAGAATCCTATGGAGCATTTTTCCTTTTCGTCTCTTTTCGTGTCTTTCGTGGACAAGATGGCCCCGCGATGATTGAGATTCGGCCGGAGTCTGGTGCAGGTTTGGCGGCCTACGCAACGATCCCGATCGCCTTCACGGTCCGCTCTCGGTATCGCGTCGAGGCGATTGATGGCGGCCTGGGTGGGCTGGCGCTGGTCGAGGAGGCCGTGACGCCCTACGAGAAGGACTACGATGCGATGCCCGGCGAGGGGCCGCTCACCTGGTCCGCGCGCTGGGACCTATCGTCCTGGGGTATTCTCGGCGCGTTCGAGGATGGGGGGAGAGTCGGTGGGGCCGCGGTAGCGTGGCAGACGCCAGGCCTCACCGATATCGGCTGCCAACGAGCCACGGCCGTGCTCTGGGACCTGCGCGTCCGTCCGGACTACCGTGGCCGCGGTGTCGGCAGCCTCTTATTCTCGGAAGCGATCGCCTGGGCGAAAGATCGCGGCGCCGTTATGCTGGAAGTTGAGACGCAGAACAACAACGTGCCTGCCTGCCGCTTCTACGCCCGCCAGGGCTGCAAGCTCGGCGCCATTCACTGCCATGCGTACGACCCGGAGCTGGAAGAAGTTCAGCTTCTATGGTACCGACCAATCTGATGCCCGTAACCTCGCCCCGCTCAACGCACCGGTTCACCTCACTCCACGCGCGAACGCTCGCCGTCCTCTCCCGGATGCCCGCGCGCGACTCGCTGGCTCGCCGCCAGCAAGGGACCTCTGAGAGTCCCGCCCTGCCGGCACACGGAGACGGGGATTTCTGAGGTGAGGGCGCCACACACACGGCGGGGATCCTGGGCGACGCGCCAGGTCCGCATACGCGAGCGCTGCCCTCCGCTACCGGCACTCAGGGCGCTTCCACGATACCCCTATTGCAGATCGCCAGCCGAGCCCCCAATACCGGTGAAGCGAACGAGCCCCGCCACAAGAACGCCCCGGAGGGGATGGCCTTAAACGACCATCCCCTCCGGGGCCAGCAAGCATGAACCAGCTACCAGTTAGGCCGGCGTGCTGTCGATTTGCGTCAGCGTCCAGCGGCCACCGATGCGCTCAAGAACGATGCACAGGTTGACGGTCTTGTTTACGCCGTCCTGGTCCCTGTATACGTGCTTCGCGAACACCTGGTAGACGCCGTTCGCCTTGTAGTGTACGCGGTACGCGTTGAAGTCGACCGTCTTGACGCTGCGAATGAAGTCGCGGGTCATGTCGAGGTAGTCGTTCGGCTCCAGCGAGTACTCGTAGTGGCCCTTCGTGAAGATGGCGATCTTGGTACCCGGATCGGTCAGCGGGGCGAGGAGCGCGATGTCCTCATTGCGGAACGCGTCCTCCAGGTCGTACACGGAGTGCTTCAGGTCTACGTCGTCGCGCCAGCGGGTATCGTCACCCCTGCGCTGCAGGTAGTATCCGCCCCCGCCGATCGGAATCGCCACATCGATCCAGACGTGATTCGGCCGCGCGAAGATTACCGCGCTGCGCTCGATGTAGGGCGGGAAAACGCCGACGTAGAGGCCGAATGGCGAGATCACGACGCTGCCCGCGACGCGGGAAGTGACATAGTGAGGAAACGAGACGACGCGGTGCGAGAAGAAGTGGTCGAGATGGCGGTCTTCCACGACAACGCCGCGTCGGAGCGCCACGCCGTTATCGAAGCGCCTGCCCTCTTCGGAATGGGTAAAGCGCGCGTGGGCATCGTCGCGATGCCGGCGCTCGTCGTCGCGCGAGGATCGCTCCGGTTCGCGACGGTCGGCGCCGCGGTCGGACGCTCGGTCAGCTCCGCGGTCGTGGCCGCGATCCTGCGCATTGGCGATGCCGGGCACGGCGAGGACGAGCACACCGGCGCAGGCAACCAGGCCGGTTATCCAGGCTCTGTTGCGAGCTCGCAAAATCAGGGATCTCATCACCTCTATCTCCTTGTAGTAACG
>DATGJU010000572.1:0-10550 GCA_035295045.1 Chthonomonadaceae bacterium | reverse complement strand
TCAATTTCGTTTAGCTCCTTCAGGGTAGATTACCGGGGGACAGGAAGCGCGCGATCACCTCCGGAGCGAACGAGCGGGGCTTGCCCGTGCCGCGCTCCACGAGCATTTGGAGGGTTTCGCCGGTCGCGAGTGTACTGCCGTCGCGCGTGACCGAGTAGGCGATCCGGAGCAGGCTGCGCCGGCAGGCGGTGATCGTCGCGTGGATCAGCAGCTCGTCCTCGTAGTGGGCGGCATCGAGATAGCGGATGTTGATCTCCAGGACGGGCAGCGCCAGTCCCTCCGCCTCCATGCCCCTGTAGTCGATCCCATGGATGCGGCAGAACTCGCTGCGCGCGGCCTCGAACCAGACCGCATAGTTCGCGTGGTGGACGATGCCCATCTGGTCCGTCTCGAAGTACCGGACGCGGAGCGGCAGGGCGACGCCGGTGCGCTCGGAGTGTGCCGTCTCGGCCCTGCGGCTGCTTCGGACGGGCCGCAACTAGTCTGCTCTCCAATGCATCGAATCACCTTTGGGGCCATACGTCGAGCGGTGGAATCTGGGCGCCCGACTCACCGGAACCGCGGGCCCAGATCGGCGTTACCTGGTACCGCCGGTGGGTAGACAGGTGTATGGTTGCACGAGAAACTAACTCTGTTCAACGCTCGTAGATTATGTTATACTGCACGTGGGCGGCGCGTTCCTTCACGGCCTCTGCCGCCCGTGCCTGGGCGCCGGTTTCCGCAGCCATCAAGGAGATAGACAATGCGCCGTGACCGAGATCGCGACCGCCGCGATAGCTCCGACGATTTCGATTCCAACCGCGATCCGCAATCTTCGAACCGATCCGATGCCGATGACATAAGCTCCGCGACCGAGATGCAGCTCCGCGCCCTCTGGATGCTCGACGAAGTGATCCGCATGACGCCGCGCAACGACCCCCGGCTCGGCGTGCTGCTCGCGCTGCGCGAGCAGCTCGAGACGGACGAGGCGATGATGGACGAGGCGAAGAAGGTGATCGCCGAGTTCGAGGAGGCGTACAACAAGCTGACCGCTCCGGCCAACCGCGTGGGCGTGTTCCTGGGCCGCGTCCAGGAGGAGGCTAAGCCAAAGCCGCGCAGCCGCTTCGGGCGGCCGCAGCCGGAGGAGCCGAAGCCGGACATGGTCCGGATCGCGCTTGGCGACCAGGAGTATATCGCAAACGTCGATCCCAAGCTTGAGAACCCGGAATTCCGCGTGGGCACGCAGATAAAGGTGAACGAGGCGTTCGCCGTCATCGGCGACCTTGGCTACGCGCAGGGCGGCCCGATCGTAAAGATCAGCGAGGTGCTGGACGACGGCAGGCTGCGCGTCGCGATGGACAGCCAGGGCATGCAGTCGCGCGTCGTCTATCGCGGAGAGGCGCTGAAGGACGAGTCGCTCAAGTCCGGCTCGGAAGTACGGATGGAGCCGAACTTCAAGGTGGCGCTGGAGTACTTCGCGGCCAAGGAGACGACGGACTACTACCTCGAGGAGGTCCCGATCCTGCCCTGGAGCAAGATCGGCGGCCAGGAGGAGGCGATCGGCGTCATCAAGGACGCGATCGAGCTTCCGCTGCTCTACCCTGAGCTGTTCGAGCGGTTCGGCAAGCGCCCGCTCAAGGGCATCCTGCTCTACGGGCCTCCCGGATGCGGCAAGACGCTGATCGGCAAGGCGACGGCGTACAACCTGACGCAGGAGTATCGCGAGCGGACGGGGCGCGACGTCGAAGAGTACTTCATGTACATCAACGGTCCGAAGATCCTGAACATGTGGCTCGGCGAATCGGAGCGCATGGTCCGCGAAATCTTCGCGCAGGCCCGCGAAAAGTCCAAAGAGGGGAACCTGGTCTTCATCTTCATCGACGAGGCCGAATCGCTGCTGCGCACGCGCTCGTCCGGCCGCTGGATGAACATCTCCAACACGCTGGTGCCGCAGTTCTGCGCCGAGATGGACGGCCTGGTGAGCCTGGACAACGTGGTGGTGATGCTCACCTCCAATCGACCGGACTATATCGATCCGGCGATCCTGAGGCCGGAGCGCATCGACCGCAAGGTGAAGGTCGTTCGGCCGGACCGCAAGGCCTCCAGGGACATCTACAAGATCTACCTGTCGGACGTGCCGCTGGACCCCGCGCTCATCATCGAGCACAAAGGCAACGATTGCGCCGCGCTCGACGAGGTGCTGGACGTACTAACGGAGTACACGTTCCGCCGCGACGAAGAGACCGAGTTCCTGGAGGTCCACCTGAAGAGCGGCGCGACCGAGACGCTCTACTGGAAGCACCTGCTCAGCGGCGCGCTGCTCAAGTCCGTAGTGGAGCGGGCGAAGGACTACGCGATCAAGCGGAGCATCGAGCGCCGGTCCGACCGCGAGGGACTAACGGAGGACGACCTGAAGGCAGCGCTGCGGATCGAGTTCAAGGAGAACGAGATATTCCCGAAGGGCGACGCGATCGAGGACTGGCTGAAGCTGCTCGATTATGACCCGGAGAGCGTCGCCACCATCAAACCGATCCGGAGCGGCAAGAAGCCGGCGCGGGAGTCGCGGCGCGGGATCATATAGCCGGCTGCCGGGCTGAACCCCGCGGCTGTGTGGCGTTCCGCCCATCGCCCGCCGGTGCGGGCGAACCGACGTGCCCGCGGAGCCGGGGACTGAGCCGAAGGCTACCGGGTACCCCCTGGGTGCGCGGGGTTCAGCCCGGCGGCGCGGTTGGGAGAGGATGCGGTGGATACGATTACGCTGGGCGGGGGGTGCTTCTGGTGCGTGGAGGCCGCGTTCGCGGAGCTGGAGGGCGTCACGCGCGTCCAGTCCGGCTACGCGGGCGGCAGCGTGCCGATGCCGACCTACCGGCAGGTCTGCTCCGGCAATACAGGCCACGCAGAGGTCGTGGACGTTACCTTCGACCCGGCGGTGATCTCGCTGGCGGACATCCTGCGCGTCTTCTTCACGGTTCACGATCCGACTACGCTGAACCGGCAGGGCGCGGACGTGGGCACGCAGTACCGCTCCGCGATCTTCACGCGCTCGCCGGAGCAGGAGGAGGCCGCGAAGGCGGCGATTCGGGAGGCGGCCGGGCACTGGGATGCTCCGATCGTGACGGAAGTCGCGCCGCTGGAGACGTTCTACCCCGCGGAGGAGTACCACCAGGACTACTACCGCCAGAACGGCGACCAGCCGTATTGCCGGGCGGTGATCGCACCGAAGATCGACAAGCTGCGGCGGCAGTATCGTGACCGGCTCAAGCGTCCGGCGGAGCCGGGCGCACGCGCGGCCAAATAGGTGCGGCGCGCACTGCAGCTTCGGATGGGCGGGCATTCGGCGAATCTGGTTGGCTGGAAGGCAAGATGCAGCGACTGTTCGGTATTGAGACCGAGTATGGGATCGTGGTCGAGGGCCTCGGCGCCAACGACTGGATAAACGAGAGCATCGCGCTGGTCCGCAGCCATGCCGGGCCGTCGGTCGGCGGCTGGAACTACCGCGGCGAGGACCCGCGCAGGGATATGCGCGGGTTTACGGTGCATCAGCTTTCCACCAATCCGGACGATGCTCAGTTTGACGCGCCCGGCGCGCCGACAATGAGCCGCGAGGAGGAGCGGAGCGACCGGATCCTCGGCAACGGCGCGCGGTTCTACAATGACCACGGCCATCCAGAGTATGCCACGCCGGAGTGCCGCAGCGTGCGGGACCTGATCGCGCACGACAAGGCGGGCGAGCGGATCGCATTTCAGGCCGCGGAACGACGGTCGCAGCAGCGCGGCGTCCCGGTCACGCTCTACAAGAACAATACCGATTTCCACGGCGCGAGCTACGGGACGCACGAGGGCTACCTGATGGAGCGCGCCGTCCCGACGGACGCGCTGATCCAGACGCTGCTGCCGTTCCTTGCGACACGGCAGATATACGCAGGCGCCGGGAAATCGGGCGTCGAGACGGACAGCGCAGGCGTGCCTCGCGATATCTTCCAGCTCTCGCAGCGCGCCGACTTTCTAACGGTCGAGGCAAGCGTCGATACGCTGCACAACCGGCCGCTGGTGAACACGCGCGATGAGCCGCACGCGGCGGCGCGCAAGTACCGGCGGCTGCACGTGATCTGCGGCGACGCCAACATGAGCGAGTATGCGACCGCGCTCAAAGTCGGCACGACCGCGCTCGTGTTGTCGCTGCTGGAGTCCGGCCTTACCGCACCGATCAAGCTCGCCAGCCCGGTGCAGGCCGCGAAGCAGATTTCGCGCGACATTACGCTGAAGCAGACCGTGGAGCGCGTCGGCGCGCCGCCGCTTACCGCGATCGATATACAGCGGATCTACCTGGCGGAGGCGCAGAAGCGGTTCGCCGGCAAGGACAACGATACCGACTGGATGCTGACGGAGTGGGCGTGGGTCCTGGATGCGCTGGAGAAGGATCCGCTTTCGCTGACCGAGCATCTGGATTGGGTCGCGAAATACGGCCTGCTGAACCCCTTCCGCGAGGAAGAGGGCCTCAGTTGGACCGACCCGCACATCCAGAGCCTCGACCTGGCCTACCACAACGTAGACACGGAGCAGGGCCTGTACTACGGGCTGGACCAGAGCGGCGCGATGCGCAGGCTGGTGACCGACGGCCGGATCGAGGCGGCGACCTCCTGCCCGCCGGCGGACACCCGGGCCTTCATCCGAGGGATGTTCGTCGAGCGGTTCGGATCGAGCGTCCGCAGCATCGGCTGGAACGGCATCGCGTTCCGGCACAAGGGCGAGGACGTGCTGTTCGACATGAATACGCTGGTAGAGGAGAACGTACGGGTCCTGAACGACGAGCTGGCCAACGCCGAATCGCTGGATGAGTTCGTCGCGTTGATCCGGCGGCCCGCGGAAGCGGGGTAGTGAGCTGGGGATTCGGTGTTAGGTGTTTGGTATTCGGGATGCGGCAGCTACGGCGGTCCGGGGCCTACGCCAAATACCGAACACCGAGCACCCCATGGTCTAACAATGGGAGCGAACCTATGATGATACGAGGTGAGGACCGGCGGCAATTGCCGACGACGCCTGCGGACCCGATGCGCAAGGGCGGCGACGACGGCGGGCCGAACAAGCCGGACGTCAAGCGGCCGGACACGAGCGACCTGCTCAAGCGTATGAAGCGCGTCGACCCGGACGCCGCCCGGCGTTACCGCCAGCGAAGCGGACAGTAGTTTGTGGCTTGTGAATTGTGGTTTGTGGCTTGTCGATGCCAACGGGCCACGAGCCACGAGCCAACAGCCACGGAATCAACAATGCAAACAGCCGCAGATTTGTGGGGCCTGCTTGAGCGGAGCGGCCACCCGATAACCAAAGCGCTTGCCGCAAGCGTACCGCGCCCCGCCGATAGCCACGGCGGGCCGGGCGTGGTGGATACGCACGGCACGACGGTCATCGCCGTGAAATACGACAGGGGCGTGATCAACGTCGGCGATAGGCGCGCGACGGCCAACTTCGCCGTCATGTACGACAAGGCCGAGAAGGTCCTGCCGATCGACGACTACACCCTGCTTGCGATTTCCGGCTCTTTCGCGCGGGCCATGGAGGTCGTTCGCTACCTGCGGACGGCGTTCAAGCTGTACGAGCGCACCTATCTGCAGGAGATGAGCCTCGAGGGCAAGCTGGCGGAGCTGGCGAAGGTGGTCCGTGCGGGTATACCGGAGGCGCTGCAGGGCATCGGCGGGTTCATTCCTATCCTCACGACGTTCGATCGGGACGCCGGCGAGGGGCGCATCTTCTTCTACGATGGCATGGGCGCGCGGTTCGAGAGCGCCGAGTTCGGAGCGGCCGGCAGCGGCTCGCTCCAGATCCGGGGCGTGTTCGACTACATCGTGAAGACGAAGAAGCCGTTCCACGCCATGAGCCGCGATGAGGCGCTTAAAGAAGCGCTGTACCTGCTGGACATCGCCGCCGATCTGGATGCGGCGACGGGCGGCTGGGCGAAGGTGCTTCCGCTCGCGACGACGATCACGGCGGAGGGCATTGAGGACGTGGCCGAGAGCGACCTGCGGCGCGTTGTCGCTGAGATCGACGCGGCGTCCGGCGAGCGGATCGCGCCGCGTCGCTAAGCCGTCATACGGCTAGAATTGGGACTCTGTAATGTTCACACCGTATGATTACAACGAGGCGATCGGGCACCGCAAGGACGCGATCGACGAGCGGCTGCGCGAAGGCAGCCCGGTCGTCGGGCTGGCCTACGAAGGCGGCCTGCTTCTGCTCACCGTTCGGCGCGCGCAGCGGAAGATCTATGAGATCTACGACCGGCAGATGTTCTCGGCGATCGGCATGCAGGCCGACGTGGAGAACATTCGGCTGGCGGTCATCCAGCAGGCGCACCAGGAGGGGTTCGAGCGCAGCCCGGACGACGTGTCGCTCCAGCGGCTCGTCGGTTTCTACCTGAGCCCGGCGCTGAAGAAGGCGTTCGGCGACCAGTGGCAGGGCGTCCCGTTCGTGATCCGCGCGCTGTTTGCGGAGGTCGGGCGCGGCAAGGCCGGCGATGTCTTCTACACGCTGAACTACGACGGTGAGTTCCGCCAGAGCGCCGGCGCCGCCGTCATCGCCGGCACGCAGTCGGCGGAGGACCGGATGCTGGAGCGGATCGGCGAGCCGGAGACTGCCCTCACGCGCGAGGAGGCGCTCAACACGGCCCTGCTGGCCTGGTCCGTCGGGGCGCGCGAGGCGCTGAAGACTCGGCGCAAAGCCGATCGCGATGATTACGACGAGATCAATCCGCTTCGCGACCTGGACGAGTCGGAGGCGGACCGGGTCTTTCTGCGCGACGAGCTGAAAACGGGCACCGTGGAGGCCGCGGTCCTGGAGCGGCGCGGCGCCCGCGAGAGCCGCTTCCGCCTGCTCGGCAAGGACGACCTGGCGGCGATCACGCGCGAGCACCGGTAGCGCTCCTATGCGCGCAACGCCGCAGCAGAGTCAAGCGTCCGGTGTCTGGGACACCGGACGCTTCACTATTTGCAACGGGATGTTCGGACCTACCGCGCGTAACGCCGCTTCGCCATCGTAAAGGCCATGCAGCCGGCCCCGGCGAATACGAAGAGCAGCAGGCCGTTGTTCTCCGGCACCACCGAGTTGCCGTTCGAGTTGCTGTGCGACGAGCTGTTCGCTTCGCTGTTGGACTCGCTGGTCGCGCTGCTGTTCGATTGGCTCGTCGCGCTGCTGTTGGAGCTGCTGCTCGACTGGTTGTTGTTCGTGTTGCTACTGTTGTTGCTATTGTTGTTGGTGTTACTGTTGTTCGCGTTGTTTGCGTTGCTGTTGTTCGCCGAGTTGACTACGTTGACTTCGACATGCGCGCCGCCGCCGCCGTGGTTAAGAAGCGAGCCGATCAATATGCCTCCCGCGAGCCAGGCCACCAGGCCGGCATTGGATTCTCGCCGCTCTTCGACTACCGTCCGGTGCTCACGTATCTCCGGCACGGGCTGCGGCCGGACGTTCTCGACCACGAAGTCGGGCGGAGGCGGCACGGCGCGGGGCGCTACCGGTACCTCGGGAACCTCGGTTCGCGGCGCATAGTACTGGCCCAACTGGCGCGAGGGGGCGATTTCCGTCTCCGTGGTAGAAAAATAGGGAGGCTTGGGCCTGCCGGCCACCGCCGTCGGCTTCAGCGTAGTCGGCCGCAGCGCATTGGCGCAGGCCATGAGCAGAACGGGCGTTCCGTCCGGATAGGCGAAGACCGCTGTGCCCTTCTTGATTCTCAGCACGCGATAGCCGATAACTTCGCCCGGATGAACGTAATAGACTTTGCGGATGATCTCGTGATCCAAGTGCGCAACGTGAAGGTTGCCGAACGCCAGTCGCACCATCTGCGGCGACATATTGAACAGGCGCGAGAAGCGCGAGGCGACGATGCGATCGGTCTTGATCTGCTGCACCAGCTCCGCCACGGAGTGCACCGGCTTGCGCAGGAAGGCGCCGCGCGGCACGCCGTGCGCCGGATACCGCGTCGGGGCGGTGGGTATGGCCTGATGGGCAGGCCTGGCTTTCTTATGCGGCGGCGCAGCCGTAGCGGCAGTCGTCACGGCGGCGAGCAGTGCTGCCGCCACCACCGAACCAATCGTGGCGCTGAAAGTTGTATAACGATGGCTGAGAGCGTTCACATTGAAACCCTTTCGGACGAAACGCTTGATTGCGCACCAAGATTGTATCAGAGATTGTGACGCCTGAGACTTGCAAACTTACCAGTTTAAAGTGCGCCCAAACTGGTACCCGTGCAAAAACTGGTAGACAGATAGAATGTATCCCCGCATTCCGCATAGGTAGAAATCGAGGCGAATGGGACGCAATGGACAAGCGGATTTTCGGTATTGAGACTGAATTCGGGTGCATGGTGCGCGACTCGTCGGTGGGCACGGCCGAGGAGGTCGTGGACCGGGTCAAGAACTACGCATTTCTCGAGAAGAAGCTAGGCGTGATCGACCTGCACGCGCGCGACTACGCGTTCGAGCCGGCGCGCGCGGGCGGCTTTCTTCGCAACGGCGGGCGGCTCTACATAGACGCCGTCGGGGCGCACGAGGAGTACGCCACGGCAGAGTGCTCCGACCTGCTGGACCTCGTGCGGCACGATCGGGCCGGCCGAATGCTGCTGGCGAGCCTCGTGTCGGAGCTCGGCCTCTCCGACGCGGTGAGCTTCCACAACAACAGCATCGACCATTTCGGCGGCCACACGTTCGGCTGCCACGAGAACTACCTGGTCCAGATCGAGGACCGCTTCTTCACGGACGCTCTCTCGTACCTGCTGCCGTTCCTGGTGACGCGCCAGATCTTCGCCGGGCTGGGCCGCGTAGGCGGTCACCGGCTCACGCGGCCGAGCAGCAAGAACAACATCATGACGCTGGGCGAGCACGAGGTGGACTACGTCTGGGTATCGAACTTCTACGGCGTGGAGATCGACCCGACGGTGGACTTCCAGCTCTCGCAGCGCGCCGACCACATCGTCAAGACGATCTCGTCGCGCGTGCGCTTCAATCGGGCGATCATAAATCCCAAGTGGGACTCGTACTACTCGTACAGCAACCTGCACCGGCTGCACGTGCTGTTCGGCGAAAGCAACATGAGCGAGTATGCGCTCATGCTGAAGGCGGGAACGACCAGTCTGGTGCTCGACCTGATCGAGGAGGGGCTCGCGCCGCCGGAAGTCGAGCTCGCGGACCCGCTGGAGACCCTTCGCTCGGTATCCCGCGATCCGACATACAAGTGGCCGGTCCGAATGCGCAGCGGCAGGACGATCCCGGCGATCGAGCTGCAGCGGTCGTATCTGGACGCGGCCAAGCGATACCTCTACCGCAAGGATCCGCAGACGGACATGGTGCTGGCCGAGTGGGAGGCGACACTGGACGCGCTGGAGAGGGACCCACTCTCCACGGCGGACCGGCTGGACTGGGCGGCGAAGCGCGTGCTCTATCAGCAGTTCATCGACGAGAACGGCGTCGACTGGCACGACGACGTGATGCAGAGCCTGGACATCGAATACCATGACGTCTCGCCGGAGCGAGGGCTGTTCTACGGCCTGGAGGAGGCCGGCGCCATGCGGCGACTCGTGACCGACGCGGAGGTGAACGCCGCGATCACGACGCCGCCGTCGAATACGCGTGCGCTGGGGCGCGGGCAGATCGTGTCGCAGCTCATCCAGCGGCCCGGCACGCGCTACGTGATCGACTGGGACGCCGTCTATATCGAGCGCAACCGGCAGTTGGACCTGAAGAACCCGTTCAACACGTATGAGCGCGAGGCGGCAAAGTTCATGGCGGGGCGGGGATTCTGACAAGCGTGGTTTTCAGGTCTTCGGGCTTCCCGGTATTCGCGGGGCTGGCCGCAGGGCGGCGGGTCCGGAACACCCGAATACCCGAGTACCTGGATACCCTGGCTGCGATGTGGTACAAAGGATAATAGCGATGCCCACGGTTATACGTGCGGTGCGGCTGCCGGAGGTGGCGGGGCCCGCGGAGTTCGAGCTTTCGCTGCCTAAGGGCGCAGACATTATCAAGGCCGGCGGCGTATTCGCGGGCCTCGTGGACGCAGAGGGGAACCCGGTGCCGGCGCATGCGCTCTTCCTGCTCACGCAGGCGGGGCCTGTCGAGACGGAAGTTCGCCGCTTCGTGGCGGTCGAGCTGGCCTCCGGTCTCGACGACCTTTCCAGTCCGGTGCCGGAGCTGCCGGGCTCGCTCTATCGGTACATCGCGGACATGCCGAACGGGCTGCTGCTGCTCGAGGCCCTCGATGCGCCGCCCGCGGAGCCGCCATCGGCGATCGCCGACGTGAACGTGGTACACATCTGACGAACGGGCGTGCACACTGGAATGAGATAGTGAGCTACGAAATGCCGAGGCGGCGGGCGGCTGCTGTGGCGTGGCTGGCTGCGGCGCCGGCGATCGCGCTCCTCGTGGGACGCGGCATGGAGCCGCGGCGGGATCCGGGCCACGGGTTTCCGCCGTTCCTCCAGAGGGCGAACTTCCATGAGATAGCGATTGCGCGCGCGGCGCAGGGCAGCGTGCGGCCGTCACGGCCGGGCGACGCCGAATCGGTTCGGGCGATTTCGCTGCGGGAAGGCG
>DATGJU010000571.1:0-7520 GCA_035295045.1 Chthonomonadaceae bacterium | reverse complement strand
CGGTTCGTTCGAAACGTAAGCTTGAGCGGCGAGAGCGTACCGGTCTTAAGCCCGCGCGCGGTGTCGTTCAGCCGGATCTTGCTAGCCACGAAGGTCCATCCCAACGCGATGTAGGCCTTCACCGGCGCCTCCGCCTTCGGCGGCAGGTGGTACCGGTTTTCGGAGAGCCAGCGCAGAAGCGCGCCGCTATCCGTGGCCGAGAGCACGCTCACGTCGTAGTCGCCGACGGTCTTCCGCTCCAGCACGGTGACGCCCGCAGGGGCCGGGGCAGCCGCGGCCCTCCCCGCCAATCCCTTCGCCATCCGGGGCGGCTCCGGCTCGACAAGGCGCGCCAGCTCGTGGAACGGCGCGCCCTTCAGGATCTCTACACTGGGGCGCGCGGGGGTCGGAACGACCCAGGCGAAGTCGGTCGCCTGTCCCGCGTAGTTCGGGCTGATGATGAGCTGCTCGGAGCCGCGGTCGAAGTACACGAGCGCCTTCTGGTTCGGCTCCAGGATCAGCGAGCGCTCGCGGCGCTCGCGCCAGGCCGCGTCGCTCGGCATAAAGCAGCCGTCGGTGCGCGCCGGCGCAGGCAGAAGCGCAGCAAGCAGTCCGAGCCCCAACATTATCGCAAATGGTCGCTTCATTTTATCCTCCCGTCGCCGGAGTCATGCGCGCGCCGAATCTCCGGCAGCGTCTTGATCCAGGTCAGGTCGTGTCGCTCTAGTACTTCCAGCGGGTCTCGCAGCGTCCAGATTCCGTCACCCGGCGCCGGGAAGCCGATCGCCAACACCTCGCCTGTACTGGTATCCACAATTGCCCAGTTGTGCGCTTTCTCCGGCACGAATCGCCAGACGAGCCGTAGATGATCCGAGTTCCACTCGTCCTGCAGGATGACCAGCTCCGGCTTGCGCGCGAGTTTGTAATCCTCCGGCAGGACGTGGAACGTGGCGAGAGCCTGCTTAACACGCCGCCACGCCTGCGATGCCGACATCCGCGGCCGCTGCCGCAGCTCGGCAGGTAGATTTGCGGGGCCGACCGTTTCCTGGTAGAGGTCTGCCGGCACGGAGCCGTCGACGAAGGCCGGAGCCGACGCCCGATCCGGCGCAATGGCGTGGTTCTCCGGCACGACCCGCTCGAAATACGACTGCTCGCCGGCAAGAAAGTAGAAACGGGACAGGTAGACGTACCATTCGCCGAACCTGCCGTTCGGATGGTGCGTCCGGACGTACTCCCACTCCACGCGAAGCCTGCCGGGCGGCAGCTTGCAGGCCGGCATCTTGTCGCGGAGCAGGAACGCGTGCATTCGCGCGGACAGGCCGTCGTCGCGCGCGGCTGTTTGCGCGCTCGCGACGGTGGTCGCTGTCAGCAGGACGGCCGTTGCCAAAAGAAGTCGCAGTCGGGCGATCTGGTTCATAGGTCAGGCGCCGGCGCCACTCGATCCAGGGGCAGCCTCGCGCTAGCCAAGCGACTCGAGCTTAAACCCTTCGGCTCCGATCTCCTGCTCGCGACCCTTGATGTTGACGCGAGCCTGGATCAGCCGCTCCAGCGTGTCCGAAATCGGGTCCAGCGACGGCTCGTTCCGGCTGATGGAGACGCCCATGAGGAGGCGTCCGTCCTCGTCCGCGTATAGCTCCGTGAACTCTCCCGAGGCCATTTCTCCGACGATCGCGGCGCTCTTTCCACCCTCGCTATCGCCGCGCAGGATCATGTGCAGGTCCAGGAAATCGGAGAAGAAGTAGGGCACGCGCTCGAACGGCGTCCGGTCGCCGGCCATGATCTTGCCCACAGCCTGGCCCTGCCACTTCGCGTTCAGGTGGTGCTCCACATGCCAGCGCTTGCCGAGCGCCACGTCCTGGAAGCAGGCGATGTCGCCCGCCGCCCAGATGTTCGGGTCGGAGGTCTGCAGGTACTCGTCGGTGGTCAATCCCTGCTCCGCGTCGCCCTCCAGGCCCGCCTCAAGGCCCAGGTCGGTATTGAGCGCCGCGCCGACTGCCGCGATCACGGCATCGGCTTCTATCTTCCTGCCGTCTTTCAGCGTCACGCCCCGCGCGGGGCCGGAATCGCGCTCGCCATCGATCGATGCTACCTCGGCGTTCGTGAAGAACTTTCCGCCCTTGGCCTCGTATGCGCTCTGGATAAACCGGCCAAGCTGCTCGCTCGCAAAGCGCGGCCAGGCGTGCGCCTTCCGCTCGATGATGGCGACCCCCAGGCCGCGCGTCAGAGCGTCGGCGGCCACCTCCATGCCGAGATAGCCGGAGCCGATGACCGCGATCTTCCGGCTGGCCTGCAGCGCCTGCCGGATCGCGACAGAGTTCTCGATCGTCCGCAGGAGGAAGACGCCCGTGCGGTTCGCGCCCGGAACATCCAGGGCGCGCGCGCGGGCGCCGGTCGCGAGCAGGAGCTTCTCGTACGTGTAGGTATGGCCGTCGTCCGTGGTCACCGAGCGCGCGCCCCGGTCCACCGCGCTGACGCGAACGGCCCGGCGGAGCTCCACGCGGTTCTTGGGATAGAAGTCATCGTACTTGCAGTAGGCGTCGTCCGGCTGGTAGTCGTCCTTGGCCAGCATCTGCTTCGATAGCGGCGGGCGGTCGTACGGGGGATGCGGCTCGTCGCCGACAAGCAGGATGTTGCCGTCCGGGTCGCCCTCGCGGATATTCTGTGCGGCGAACGCGGCCGCCATGCCGCCTATCAGGATGTATTTGTAGTGCGTCTCCATCGATACGTCTCCTTCGTGGGACATGCCGGCAGTCGGCAATCGGGACTCGGGCCGGCAATCGGCGATCAGCTAACAGATGATACCCAATCCCGCCGCGGAAGCGCACCGATGCCGCCCCATCCGCGCGCTGCCAATTGCCCGCTGCCGGCCGCCTAACTCTGCCGACGGACTGGCTCGTGACAGCCCACGCCGAACGTGGTATAACCCAGGTGTACAATCGCCGATTTCGCGTTAGGCAGGCATGACTCCAACCGACGAGGAGATTCTACGGCGCGTGCAGCGTGGCGACCGTGACGCATTCCTGGTCCTGTTCGATCGCTACCATTCCCGCGTGGAGAGCTACGCACGGCGCCAGATGCAGAATCCGGAGGCCGCGCGCGATATCGCCTCGGAAACGTTCCTCCGGGCCTATCGCACGGTCGATAACTTCCGGATTGGCGAAATCTCCTACGGCGGCTATCTGTATCTCATCTGCCGCCGGCTCATGCTCACCGAGCGGACGCGCAATAGCGGCGTTTACGTCCGATCGCTCGACGAGGATCCCGGCGAGCTCGACGACATTCCGGATCCCGTTCCGCTGCCGCTCGACGCGGTCCTCAGCGCGGAGCGATGCAACATGCTCCACGCGGCGCTCGACAGGCTGCCGCCCACCGACCGCGAGATCATTCACCTTGCGTTCGAGCGCGATCTTTCGCGGCGCGATATCAGCGCCATTCTATCCAAGCCGTCCGTGACGTCGGTGACGTCGCATCTTCACCGGGCAATTCAGAAGCTGAAGGCGATCATCATCGAGCAGGGCTACTTCGAGACTCAACGAGATGGGGATCAGAGGACAAAACATGCCGCGCGATAACTCCGCGCAAGACCGGCTCTGGACGCTCATCGAGGCGCGCAAGCAGGATGGGCGCATGGGCGAGGATCCGCCGCGGCTCGCCACTCGTCCTGAGCCGGAGGCCGCTGAAGGCGCGCTGGTCGAGGCGCTGTATCGGGTGGTCCACGTGGCGGACGCAACGGCGGACAGGGGCGGCTCGGCAGCGCGGTCGATGCTGCAGGCGGCAATCGTGGCCGATACCGCCGCGCGGAAGTTCCGCAGGACCCGCTGGCTCGCGCCCTGGCGGCTTGCCGGCACGCGACAGGTGCTTGCCGCCGCCGCGCTGCTGCTGATCACCGTTGCCGCCATCGCCTACACCGTATGGTCGACGCGCAGGCTCGCCTGTGTGGACTATGGCGCGGCTTCAGTCGCGGCGCCCCCACCCGCGTCCGCCCTGCCGATCGGGGTCTCGACTCCGCTCCCCATTCGCCCTAAGGGCTCAAAGATCGACGCCGTGACTTCGAAGTCCGGTATCAAAGGCGCCAGCGCCGTGGAGGCGCCGTGTAAGCCTTAGACCCGTCCCCCGGCGTGCGGGCTACGCGGCTCTTCGCAGGGTGGCGGCGGGCTGTGCGGTGCGCTCGCGGGCCAGGTCCGCCAGCGAGACCGGATGCTCGGCCTCGAACGGATAGAGGGCGACGCCCACACCCGGCATGAGCGTGGCGGCGTCCCGCGGGTCCTGCTGGACCGCGATCCATCCGGCAAGCGACTCGCTCATCCGGTTCGCCACGAAGATTGCGTTCCGCCCGGTGAAGGGCAGGATCACGGCGAACATGTCATTGTCGTAGCGGGTAAGGATGTCGTGCCGCCGGATCGCCGAACGGATCACGCTGACCAGTCCGTGCACGGTCTCATCCACCTTGAGGGTGCCGTTCGCGCGCTGGTACGCCTCCATCCCGCCGATCTTCACGAAGATAACCGCCAGCTCCGCGCACTCTCGGCTCGCCCGGCTCAGCTCCTCCTCGAGCCTGCTATCGAAGTATCCCCTGCTGTAGAGCCGCGTCAGCCGGTCGACCAGCGGCCGCGGGTCCGGCGCCGGCAGATCGTCGGCGCGGCGGCGCGGCGTGGCCGCCCGGCGGCCGGTGTCGCGCAGCTCCTCCGTCACCAGGATCTTCTTCAGCTTCTTCGTGGCGTTGCGCAGGATGTGCGACACGTAGTTGCACGAAATCCCCATCTGGCGCGCGATCTCGGTCTGGTTCAGGTGCCGGAAGTAGAAGGCGGCCAGAACCTTCTGCTCCAGATCCTTCAGCTTCAGGAGCGCGCTCTCCAGCACGATCCGGTCCTCGACCGGCATCTGGAACGAGACCGCCACGTCGGTGGCCCGCTGCCGCTCCATGTCGAGCGTGCCCGGCGAGTCGTCGTCGGAATCGCTGCCGCCGTCGATCGACGTGACCTTGAACACCTCGCGCGTCATCAGCATCTCGGCCACCGACTCTTCGGTCATGCCGAGCGCCTGCGCGATCTCCAGATTGGTGGCGGGGCGGCTGAGCTGCTGCGCGAGCGCCTCCATTGCCTTTGTAACGCGCTGGTTTAGCTCCTGCAGCCAGGCCGGCTCCTTGATGATCTTGCCGCGGTCTCGCAGGTAGTGCTTGATCTGGCCGATGATGAAGTGCGTCGCGTAGGTAGAGAACTTGACGTTCTTGCTCGGGTCGTAGAGATCTACGGCGGTGATGAGGCCGATGTAGCCCTCCTGGGCAAGATCCTCCACGGGTTCCGCGGCGCCGGAGAAGCGCCGCGCGACGCTCTCTACCAGGTTGGTGTACTGCATCACGATCCGGTCCCGCAGCTCCGGCCGGCGCGAGACCCGATACTCCTGCAGAAGGCGCAGGACTTCGTCGTCCGCCCGCCTGCGCGGGTGCGACTCGGCTGAAACCATAGAGCCGCGACTCTGATTATAATTGCTTGTCAGCATTGCTCCCTGTTCCGGCATCGTGTGCATTCCCATCCTGAGCCAGGATCCGGTGACCGCGAATTAACGGTAAAACCACTTTGGCGCTTCCGCGGCGTCAGCTCCCTCGCCTGTTGCGGCCGGGTTCATTATCGCCAAATCTGGGGGTCGGCATTAGGTGGCGCGACGCCGGAGCGGGTCTGAAAGTACCATACAAGGGGGCCAGGAGCGCCTGCTACAATGACTGGAATCGAGTTCAAAAGGCCGCTTGGCCGCGCGAATTCCGGTAGGTTTACGGGAAATCGTGGCGGTCCGACGAGCGGTTCGCCGCCGGGATGGGACAAACGGGCCAAACGGCCCTGGAGCAGCGCGAGATGAGGGTTTTTCGACCGGGTCGTATCCGGGGCTGCAAACCGGCGCTGTTGTGCCTGGGCCGAAGAATGCGCGGCAGTGAAGTGCCGCGCCCAGGGCACCCGAGTCTACGAAACGCGCCGGCGCGGGTTCAGCATCGAGTCCATGAAGGTGGACTTCGTAAACTTAGACCGGGTTTTCAACCCCGCGCCTTGGTTGAAAGCCATTGGGCCTAGGCTCGGTCTTCGAGCGGAGTGTACTCACGCACGGAGAAGACGGACAGCGCGAGCACGACGGATGCGCCGATCACGGCGGAGATGACGGTCCATGCCACCCACGATGCGACGGCTGTATCCGGTGCAGCCTGCGTGACGATCGCGGAGTCGGCGTCGTTAAGGTGCGGCGCCAGGACGTGCAGATAGGTAAGCAGCGAGACGAGCTTGAAATCGCCTGGCAGGTAGGGAAGCAGCGGCTCCAGAACCGCATAGCCGAGGCCGATCAGCAGCGCGCGTTTGAACAGCGAGCCGAGCAGCATGAACACGCCGCTGTACGTCATGACGGCCACGGGCAGGATCAGGAGGTCCTTCCAGAGGTGGGACGTGCCGATCTTGGTGATCGGGAACAGCGTAAGGGCGATGGCCGTGTCGGCGAACCAGACCGCCAGAGTCGTGACAACCACGGCCGCCGCGTACTTTGCCAGGAGGATTCGCCAGCGGGGGACCGGGCGGGTCAGCAGATACGGTATCGTCTTCGCTTCGACCTCCTGGCCGATCAATCCCGTCGCGAGTACCAGCGACAGGATGGTGACCATGTAGCCGAAGATCAGCACGGACGAGATCGCGTTGAAGGTGGCCTGCGGATCGAATGTCCCGGCGTCGGCGCTTGCGCGGGCCAGCACGGCCAGGAGCACCCCTAGGCCGGCGAGCAGTATGGCGGCGGCCAGCTTGGCGGGCCGTACCAGCTCGCGCAGCGCGTTTAGAAAAAGGTGGAGGTCGGTCATCGTCGGTTGATCAATCCGTCCGTCAGTTGGGCATAAATCAGTTGGGCATAAATCAGTTGGTCAGATAGTTAAATACGGCTTCGAGATTGTTGTCCGGCGATTCGAACCGGCTTATCCGGAAATCGTTCGCGAGGACAAGGTTGGGAAACTCTGTGTAGAACTGGTCCGGCGTTCGCGTCTCGATCTCTACGCTCTCGGCCTGGGCGTCATCGAGTTTCACGCTGAGCACACACGGCATGGCAACGAGGAATTGGGCCAGCCTCCGCGCCTGAGTAGTCCGAATCGCGATACGGTGCGGGTGGTTGTCGATCAGGCTCCGGATCGCGTAGATGTCGCCCTGCGCCTGTACTCGGCCCTTGTGCAGCATCATGATATGCGTCGTCATCTGTTCCACCTCGTATAGAATATGGCTGGAGACGACGATGCACTTGCCGCGGGCAGCCTCCTTTTGAAGGAGCGTCGTAATATCCCGCCGGGCCACCGGATCCAGGCCGTTCAGCGGCTCGTCGAGAATGAGCACTGCCGGATCGTGGACGATCCCCTGCGCGATCTTGATGCGCTGCCGCATTCCCTTGGAGTACCCGCCGATCTTGCGGTCGGCGTTCTGGGTCATTCCCACCTGCTCGATGACTTCCGGTACGCGGTCGCGGATCTGGCTGGCCTCCATGCCGGCCAGGTACGCGCACATCGTCACGAATTGGCGGCCGGTCAGGTC
>DATGJU010000570.1:0-9674 GCA_035295045.1 Chthonomonadaceae bacterium | reverse complement strand
TCTCGTGGAGGGTTTATCACCATGAAGTGCGCTCGCTGCTCCGCAGAAATCCCGGTGCAATCGCAATTCTGCCTCCGCTGCGGCACGCCGGTCCGCGCCGCCGCGCCGCCGCCGACCGGGCCGGCGTTGGCGGCTCCTGCGGCGGCGTTCCCGGCGCCGCAGCGGGACAACCGACTGCTTGTCGGCGTGATCGTGGCGCTCCTCGCCGCGGTGGCGGCTATGGCCGGTTTCCTCATCCACGGCGCACTCACGCAGAAGCCGTCCAGCACGGGAGGCGGCCAGCTTGTTCAGGCGCCCGGAACCGGCGGCGCCGGCTCGCTGGTCCAGGCGCCGAGCCCGGCGCTTCCCGGCGCTCCCGTTCAGGCGCCCGCGGACAGCAATCCGAATAAGGTGATGCAGCAGCCTGCCGCGCAGGTGAACGTGGCGGATATCGACGACTACCTCAGATTTGTCAAGCGGATCGAAGCCACGAAACAGCAGATGGCGCACGACCTTGACGCACGGTTGACGCGGATGGCGGTAAACACCACCGTGGGCGGGATTAAGGAAGGTCTTCGCGGCACGAACGATCCATCTCCGGCCGGCGACCCCTCGATGAGCAACATCACGCCGGAAGGGACAAGGTCGCTGTCGAAGGATATCGAAGCACAATTCAACCGGCTTACCAGCGAATTCGTGCAGCGCGTTCCGCCTCCGAACTGCGTAACCCTTCGGGACCGATACTATAAGCACCTTGGCCTCCTTCAGGGGCGCCTCGTGAAGCTTGCCGGGGTGTTCGATGAGATACAAACAGATCCGAGCGCGGCTCTCGAACGCGTCAAGCGAATGCAGGGTCAAAGTGGCGACATCGACGATAGCGCAGATTCCGCGGACCGAGCGCTGGGTGAGATCTGCCGTCAGTATAAGCTCGAAAAGGAGTTCGAGATAAAGGGCGACAAGTCGCCGAATAGCGTCGAGGGATTTGGCGGCCCGTAGTGGTGTCCTCCGGCCGAACACCGGCCGTGCTCGAACGGAGATCCGGATTTGCAGATTAATGCCGCCGTGTGCTTCTGGCTCGCCTCTTTGATCGCCCTCACAGTTATCCCCGCGGCCGCCCAGCAGAATCCGGCCGGCCTTGCGAGGCCCGGAACAGCGCGCGTCGCCGACCGGTTCACGCCGTGCCCGCCGGACGCCGTCGTGTTCCGCGGCGGCATGCTCGGCGAGCGCGTCGCCGCCAACGCCGCAAACCGAATGCTGACGGTCGACGAGAACGAGCTGCTGGACGCCTTCGAGCGGCGGACCGTGCCGCACCAGGACTGGGCGGGCGAGCACGTCGGCAAGTATCTGCACGCCGCGACACTGGCATGGGCGAACGACCGCGATCCGCGGCTCAAGGCGAAGCTGGATCGCGTCGTCGCGCGGCTGCTGCCGACTCAGGAGGCGGACGGATACCTCGGCACCTATATGCCTGCCAAGCGCTGGACGAGCTGGGACGTTTGGGTCCACAAGTACGACCTGCTCGGCCTGCTCACGTACTACCAGTTCACGCACGATCTCCCCGCGACCGAGCCGGCGCGCTCCCTGGCGGAGCGCTCCCTGGACGCATGCCGCAAGATCGGCGACCTGCTGATCCGGACTTTCGGGACCGCGCCCGGCCAGCGGGATATCAACCGCGCGGGGGAGCACGTGGGCATGGCCGCGGACAGCGTGCTGGAGCCGATCGTGCTGCTCTACCGCGCCACGGAGGACCCGCGGTACCTGGAGTTCGCCCGCTACATCGTGCGAAACTACGACGCGCCGGGCGGTCCCGCCATCCTTGCGTCGCTCGAAAAGTCAGGCTCCGTGCGCCGAGTGGCCAACGGCAAGGCCTACGAAATGACCTCCAACTTCAACGGCCTGCTGGAGCTGTACCGCGTCTCGGGCGATAAGCGTCTGCTAAGCGACATGCTGACCGCCTGGGGCGATATCGTTAAGAATCGCCTCTACCTGACGGGCAGCGCCTCTTCGGGCGAGCTGTTCCAGGAGGATTTCCGGCTGCCAAACGGCAACGGCGCCAATATCTGCGAGACCTGCGTAACGGTCACGTGGGAGCAGATGAACCTGCAGCTCCTGCGGCTGACCGGCGAGGCGCGCTTCGCGGATGAGATCGAGCGTTCTGCCTACAACCACCTGCTCGCGGCGCAGAAGCCCGGCGGCGACGATTGGGTCTACTACACGCCGCTCGATGGCCGCAAGCAGTACGACGCCTTCACCACCTGCTGCCATTCCAGCGGTCCCCGCGGCGTGGCGCTGCTGCCTGAAATCGCCGCCATGCTGAGCGACGACGGCGGTGTCGTGGTCAACCTCTACAACGCGGGAACGATCGCCGTTCCACTGAAGTCCGGTAGGGTGCGCATCGATGTGGCGACCGAGTATCCGCTCGGCAACACGGTGAAGCTGTCCGTAACGCCGGAGCGGGGAGGGGCGCAGTTCCCGTTGCGGCTGCGAATACCCGCGTGGTGTCCGCGGGCCGAGGTCTTCGTCAATGGAAAGCGCGTGGAAGCTGCGCTGCGAATCGCGCCCGGCGCCTACTGTACGCTCGATCGGCGGTGGCGGCGTGGCGACATAGTGACGCTTGAAATGGGCATCGCGCCGCGGCTGATTATCGGCGACCACATGAACGAAGGAAGGGCGGCCGTTGCGTACGGTCCGCTGGTGCTGGCCCTGGACGCGGCGAGGAACCTCGGGATCGGCAATCCCGCGCGCGCCGAGCTGGCTGCGGACACGGTGTCGCCGCTCCATTTCCGGCCGGTCGTGCCGCAGAAGCCCGCGGATCCGCGCTTCGTCGTCGACGGCAAGATTGCCGGCCAGCCCGGCGCCGTTCCGCTTACGCTTTCGACCTTTGCGGATGCCGGCGCGGACGGTCACAGCCGCTACGAGGTATGGATTGCACGGCCCGGACACGGGGCGGCCGCGACGACCGCCTCGCTTTTCCAGGATGCAAGAACGTCGACGTCGCGCCGCGGAAACCAAGACGGCGATATCAACGACGGCGATACGAGCACGATCCTGGTCACCTTCAATAATCGGTCCGCAAACATGGACTGGTACGCGCTGGAGCGGGAGGCGCCGGTCGGGATCGATCGTGTCGTATTCGCGCACGGCAGGTGCTTCCACGACGGCGGCTGGTTCGACACGACGGCCGGCAAGCCGCAGATCCAGGTGCGAAGCGAGAGGGGCGGGCCCTGGAAGACAGTGGCGACGCTCGATACCTATCCGGCGACGACCGCGACCGACAACGCCGGGCTGAAGGACGGCCAGAAGTTCGAGGCCCGCTTCCCGGCCATCTCCGCGGTCGGCATACGCGTCCTGGGCAAGCCTTCAAGCGGCGACAACCCGGCCCAGGCGTTCAGCTCGTGCGCCGAGCTCCAGGCTTTCTTCGGCCGGTAAAGCACGCGGATCGCCGGGAAGCGCTACGGCGTTGCGATTCACGGCCTGCGATCCTTGCTGCCGCGCTCCCAGGCGTATTCACGTGCGGAAACGTGCGGCTGGGTCTTGGAGCGTTCACTCCGGGGCTGGTGTGGCCTTGAGCATGTCCGTGTAGATGCCGGGCACGCTGTCCGGGATGAGCGTGGCGCCGCAGCAGCGCGTGTAGAACTCTGCAGGGCCGACGCCGCCGATAATACCGTAGGCGAAGCCCATCTCGCGCATTCCCCACAGGCAGGCGAGCAGCAGCGCCTTACCGATGTCCCTTCCGCGCTCCGCCTCTGCAACGCCCGTCGGTCCGAAGAAGCCCCGCATTGTAGCCTCATAGGCCCCGAAGCCGACCACGCGGCCCGCGAGCGTCGCAACGTAGAGCGTGACGGGCTGCCGGAAGTAGCATGGCGTTATCTCGTCCGCCCATCCGGCCGAAAAATGTTGCGTGACGAACGTTCGAATCGCCGTCGATTCGAACGACCGGGCGCGCCGGATCGTCACGCCCTGTTCGCGCATTCGCTCCATCACCGGGTCGAGCGGCGGGAGCTTCAGCAGCTGGACGAGCATGTCTGGCATTGAGGCGATCCTTTCCGGCCGGCGCATCATGGGGACCGAGGAGCGGGCAATCGCGAGCCTCCGCCCTGCGGCGCGGGCGATCACTGGGTACATCGCGCGCCGCAAGTGCGGCCGGTCGGTCCGGCCCGCATAGAGTATACTACTCGTACGATTCTGTCCAGGAGTGACCGATATGGCGCAGACTTCCGCTCTGCTTGAGACCGAGATAGAGGCATTGCGAACCGCGCCGGACGCGCGCGGGCGGTTCGGCGCGTTTGGCGGGCGTTTTGTGCCGGAGACCATCATCCCGGCGCTGGACGAGCTGGCCGCGGAGTACGCCGCCGCAAAGGACGATCCCGAATTTCGGCGCGAGCTGGACTATCACCTGCGCGATTTCGTTGGGCGCGCGACGCCGCTCTATCTGGCTGAGCGGCTTTCAGAGCAGGTCGGCGCGAGGATATACCTAAAGCGCGAGGACCTGTGCCATACGGGCGCGCACAAGATCAACAATACGGTCGGACAGATCCTGCTCGCCCGGCGCATGGGCAAGCCGCGCATCATCGCGGAGACCGGCGCCGGACAGCACGGCGTGGCGACCGCCACGGTCTGCGCGCGGTTCGGCCTGGAGTGCGAAGTCTTCATGGGCGAGGAGGATACGCACCGCCAGGCGCTCAACGTCGCGCGGATGCGGCTCCTCGGCGCGCGCGTGATCCCGGTCACCAGCGGCACCGGCACCCTGAAGGACGCAACCAACGAGGCGATGCGCGACTGGGTGACCAACGTGCGCCACACACACTACATCATCGGCTCGGTGGTCGGGCCGCATCCGTACCCTATGCTCGTGCGCGATTTCCAGTCCGTCATCGGTGTCGAGGCGCGGAAACAGTGTCTGGAGCGGGAGGGCCGCCTGCCGGACTTCCTCGTCGCCTGCGTAGGCGGCGGGTCTAACGCCATGGGCCTATTCTACCCATTCCTGGAGAATCCGAGCGTCAAGTTCGTCGGGGTCGAAGCGGCGGGCGAGGGGCTGAACACCGGCCGGCACTGCGCGCCCCTTACCGCGGGAACGCCGGGCGTTCTGCACGGCTCCGCAAGCTACCTGCTCCAGGACGACGACGGCCAGGTCGCGCCGTCACACTCGATCTCGGCAGGCCTGGACTATCCTGGCGTAGGACCCGAGCACTCGTTCTTCAAGGACGCGGGCCGTGCGGACTACGTCGCCGTCACGGACAGTGATGCCCTGATCGCGCTGCAGAATCTGGCCCGCACCGAAGGAATCATCTGTGCGCTCGAGTCGGCGCACGCGCTGGCCTACCTGACGCGAATGCGCGATCGCTATACCGCGGACACGATCGTCGTCGTCAACCTGTCCGGCCGCGGCGACAAGGACATGGATACGGTGGTCCGCTCACTTGAGCTGGGATAACCACAGTGGCGATGGTGCGCAGGGCACGGGCCCCTGGCTTGAGTTGCACCGGACGGCACGGAAAACAGATACTGAAATGACGATCGCACCAAATCGCGACAGACATCGGCGGCCGGCCGGAGAGATCGAGTATCCGGTCAGGGACGGAAAGCCCGTGGGTGAAACCGACGCGCACGTCGACCTTACGCTGATTGGCAAGGACGTCCTGCGCAACTTCTTCAGAGACCGTCCCGACGTCTACGTCTCCGGAAACAACTTTATCTACTTTGAAGAGGGGAATCCGCGAGCGCGTGTTTCGCCGGACGGCTACGTCGTTTTCGGCGTGCCGATGCGTCAGCGCGACTGCTACAAGACGTGGGAAGAGGGAGGGAAGCTGCCGGCGGTCGTGTTCGAGTATACATCTCGCTCGACGCGGCGCGAGGACCAGACCTCGAAGCGGACTCTCTACGAGGAGCGATTGCGGGTCCCCGAATACTTTATGTTCGACCCGAAGGGAGAGTACCTGCGGCCGCGCCTGCAGGGTTATCGGCTGCTGGGAGGCGTCTACGTACCGCTGGAGCTAACAGACAACCGCCTGCGCTCCGAGCAGCTCGGGATAATCCTGGCCATGGAGGACATTTCGCTCCGCTTCTACGACGCTGCGACCGGCGAGAAGCTCCGTACCCTCGCGGAGGAGACAGCCGAACACCTGGCGGCGGAGCGGCGCGCCGACCGCGAGGCCGCCCGTGCGGAGCAGGAAGCGATGCGCGCCACCCAGGCAGAGGAAGAGTTAGCGCGTCTGCGGGCGGAGCTCGAAGAACTCAAGCGGCAACAGGCCGAATAGCCGGCGCACTGGTCGGCGCTACAATCCGGCGTAGAGCTCCGGCCGCCTTCCCCACAGCGGGTCGAGCTCGAACTCGCCCGGCTTGATCACGAGTCGCTTTCGCCGCGCAAACTCCGGATCGATCGTCGCCGTTACCATCGCCTCCGAAGCGCCGTCCGCCTGCGCGAGAATCGCGCCGTCCGGCGCCACGATCTGGCTGCGGCCGATAAAGCGCGTCCCGCGCTCCTCGCCGACGCGGTTGCAGGCGGCAACGTAGACCCGGTTCTCCCACGCGCGCGCCCGGGTGAGGAACTCCGGCGCGCTCTCCGCGCCCTGCGGCCAGTTTGTCGGCACGACGATCACGTCGGCGCCGCGGACCGCCAGCGACCGGGCCGCCTCCGGGAAGCGCACATCGTAGCAGATCAGGATCCCCAGCCTGGCGAACGGCAGCTCGATGATCGGCAGCTCGGCCCCCCGTCCGACGAACCGGTCGATTCCGAGCACCGGCAGATGGCATTTGCGGTAGCTCGCGATCAGTCCGCGCGGCCCCGCGACGAAGGCGCTGTTGTAGAGCGTATCCCCATCCCGCTCTATCAAACCGACTGTGGCATGAACGTCATGCTCCCGGCACGCCTCGGCCACGGCCTCCGTGGATTCACCCGGAACCGTCTCCGCCGAGGGCATCGCATCTTCCGCGCTGGCGAACACGTAACCTGAGATCGCGCACTCCGGGAACACCACCAGCGTCGCGCCGGCCGCCGCGGCCCGCCCGATGCCGTCGATTATGGCCGCCCGGTTGCGCTCGCGATCGCCAATTCGCGGGTCCATCTGGACGACGGCCAGGACAAACGGACTCATGACTTGCATCTCCTTGGCGCGGTTTTGCCGCGGCGACTGTATCGCCACCGTTGACGTTGGTCATGGCCGACGGACAGGCTCACCGTAACTTGAATGCGGTCCAGCATGTTGCGTAGTGGTCCGGCGCAGGGTCCGCGGCGTACTCCTGGTGCGTCCAGAAGAGCGTAGGGTCCGTAGGGTCCACGCACGTTGAATTGTAGTTTCCCCACCCGATGCCGTACTTGCCGGCTCTCGTGCTGGTGAATACGGTCGTACCCCTGGCCGCGAGCACAGGCGGGCGCATCGCCCCCTTCGGATCGCTGGCGGCGTGCACCATGACGGCCACAGAAGGAAATAGCGTTTCCGAGGACTGCGTGCAGCCAAGTCCGACATCGCCCGTGGCGTCCACGGCGAGGGTAGGGATGAGGAAGTCGGAATCCCTATCGTCGACCAGGCCCTCCTGGACCAGTTCGCCGTCTTTCGCGCGGACCTCGCACCAGAAGGCGCCCGGGCGCGAACCGACCGTCCTCTTGGCGCCGTTGCACGTGAACACACTGCCATTCCATGCATAGGCGCACGTCGTGCGTCTTGCTTCGTCGGCTCGCAGCTTTTGGCCTGGCGCCGGCTGCGCGGCCTGGGACTGGCTCGACGAGGCGTTGGGCGCATAGTAGGTCTTACTCAACGAAATGGTCTGCGCCGGCGAGATGCTGGCGGTTTTCCCGGCCCAGGTGACTCTGTACATGTAAAGCTTTGAGTAGGTCGCATTGTTGATCGGAAACTCGTGGCAAAGCAGCACTTCCGGCGCGTCCGCGGGCTTCTTCGGGTCGAGGTCCGTAGCCGGGAATGCATCGATCTCCAAATCGTGGAACGTCTGAATATTGGCAAGACTGGGACCGCCCGGGGCTATCGCGTCGGCGATCGGAATCGCCAACAGATTTCCCATTGTGTGCGTGGTGGCCCGAATGACGGAGTACGTAATGTATAGCCCATTCCTGTCGACCCCCATCTTGATACTCGGGTCCGTCTTTTCCATAGGGAGATGGGCGCCCCGCCAGCCCTTGGTCGGATCCGAGGTATCGGACACTGCCAGAAAGCCGACGTCCGTCGCGTGCGTCGCGAACCAGCGGCCACAAAGAGGGTCGTACAGCATCCGCGGATCGTTCCAACGGGACTCATCGAAGCCCGGTTTGACTACGCGCTTCCAAAACTCCGTCTGGCTCATCTTCTTGACAGTTTTGCCCGACCGCTTGTCAAGGATGACGACATTGGCATCGGTAAAGCCGACGATGTGATTTGGCCCTACCGCGCCGACGCCGTCCGGAGCGTCCTTAGGACCGGGACCGACGTCGCAAGGGTACACAGCGGTGACGGAAACGTCGCCAGCGATCCCGGCGGTAAGGGCCACGGAGGCGCAGAGCAAGCGCGCGAGCCTGCAGATGACACTGTTCATTGCCGCGCCCCGCTAACGCGCGCGCCGGGGACGTCAGCGCTAAAGTTGCGCCGCGTCGACGCCAATTCGGCCATGCGCGCTGCTCCTGCCTCAAGCGCTCTCATTCTGCGTCCATATAATCGGTCTCGGGGCGGGGAATGTTCGCCCAGTGGTTGTCCGGGTCGACGCCGCGGCACAAGATGCTGTTCTTGTTCCAGCCATCGTCCAGGGAGAGGACCTCCGCGGCGGCGTAACGGATGGTGAGGCCGCAGCGCCGCCGATTGGAGCGATTCGGGTCGGAGCCGTGTACCAGCATGTCAGCGTGGAGCGACATCTCGCCGGCCCGCATCTCGAAATAGACAGGCTCGCCGAAACGCTCGATGCCCTTGATCTTTTGCGGCAGCACGCTGTCATCGTCCGCGCCGCTCATGTCGAACTCCAGGTGGCCCAGCGTGTGCGTGCCGGGGATCACCTGCATCGCGCCGTTATCGCGGTCCGCATCGTCCACCGCCAGCCACATCGTCACCGTGCGCGCCGGAGTGAGCGGCCAGTAGGAGGCGTCCTGGTGCCACGCTACGGGCTTGCCGTCGCCGGGCATTTTGCAGAAGTACTGCTGGCCCCACGCCACGATGTTCGGCCCAAGGATGTCCTCGACGTGATCCAGGATGATAGGATTCGTGATGATGTCCCACAGCGGCTGGCAGTAGACCTGCATCCGGCGCAGCGAGTAGCTGTCCGCGCCCTCGCTCATGTGCCGCGCCAGCAGCCGATCGAAGTACTCTCGGTGCCCCGTGATCTCCTCGTCGCTGAAGACGCGGAGGTTCTTCACGTAGCCTTGCGTGTTGTATTGATCGACCTGCGCGCGCGTGAGTCGCTTCGGAGACTCGGTGCGCGCCGGGTGGAATCGCAGGTCGCGATTCAGGCTCGGCCACGTCTCGAAGTCGTTGAACTTGCGCTGGGCCAGGCCATGGTCCCGTACGGCTTGCGTCATTGCGGTCCTTTCCGTATGCGGACTTTATCCACAGATTTCACAGACTTCGCAGATTATGAATGCGCGCGAGTTCGTAAGCATTAAGAGTCCGATCTCGAATTCGGGCGCATAAGGTCGGCGTCTTGCGCGCCGGCGCCGGCTTGTGCGGCGCGAAGCAGCTCGTCGTCCTGCGCGGGCGGGGCGGTCGATCCGCGAACAAGCA
>DATGJU010000569.1:0-15049 GCA_035295045.1 Chthonomonadaceae bacterium | reverse complement strand
GGGGTTCAGCCCGGCGGTCTCCCGACCGGCCGCAACGACCCGACGGCCACGGCCGCGACGGCCCGACGGCCACGGCCCGACGGCCACGGCCCGGCCGCGACGGCCCGGCGGTCTCCCGACCGGCCGCGACGGCCCGACGGCCACGACCCGACGGCCACGGCCCGACGGCCACGGCCCGACGGCCACGGCCCGGCGGCGGCCCGGCGGCCTCCCGGCGGCCAGCGACCGGTGTCACGTAACCGTCGGAAGCCGCGCGGAAGCGCGACCGCACGCACCGAATCGCCTTTCGCGGAGGAAATGTCCGCGAATCCGCCGAATTTACCGCGACATAGGCAAGGAAGAGCTCCAATGCAGCAAGGAACCATCATCGGAATAGATATCGGCGGGACCAAGTGCGCGGTCGCGCTTGGAACGGCGGACGGTCGAGTTCAGAGTCGCTCGGCCATGGCTACCGAGGTCGATCGACTTACGCCGCAGGCCGTGCTGGAGCGACTCGCCGCGATGGCGCGCGATCTGCTGGCCAATGCGCGCGACCTGCCGGCGCCGATAGGGGTCGGCGTCTCGTGCGGCGGTCCGCTCGACACGAAGGCCGGCGTGATGCACTCGCCGCCCAACATGCCGGAGTGGAAGGCGGTGCCCGTCCGGGCGTTCTTCGAAAAGGCGCTCGCCCTGCCGGTCCGCGTGGAGAACGACGCCAACGCGACCGCCCTTGCCGAGTGGCGCTACGGTGCGGGCAAGGGCACGCGTAACTTCGTCTTCCTTACGATGGGGACAGGCATAGGCGCTGGCCTGATACTGGACGGCAAGCTCTATCGCGGAACGAACGACCTGGCTGGCGAGCTTGGCCACCAGACGATTCTGATGAACGGACCGCTCTGCGGCTGCGGCAAGCGCGGCTGCCTGGAGGCGCTGGCCTCCGGACCCGCCATCGCCCGGCTCGCGCGCGAAAGTATGCGCTATGGCCGCCACAAGTGCGTCCTCGCGCTCGCGGGAGGCAAGCCGGCGGACATCACCGCCGCGCACGTGGTACAGGCCGCGAATGAGGGCGACCCGTTCGGACGGCAGATCCTCGAAGAGGCTGGCACCTACATGGGCCTCGGAATCGCCAACGTGATCCAGATGCTCAACCCGGAGCGGATCGCGCTCGGCACGATTGCCGTCCATGCCGGAGAGCATGTCCTCGGCCCCATACGCGCCGCCGTCGCGGAGTACGCCTGGAAGCGGAGCGCCGACGTCTGCGACATCGTGGCGGCCGCCCTCGGCGACGGCGCGCAGGACCTCGCCGCGATTTCGCTATGGGCGGGCGACGATGCACCGCCCCGGTGAACCGGCTCAAGGTCTGCGAAAGTCGAGGCGATTGCGGTTAAGTATGGCGAGCGGTCCCGCGGACCGCTCGCCATATCGATTCTGCAGGCCATTATGCTCGGCTCGACGGTTGATAACCCGACCACGACACGTGACGCCGTGTGCATCGCGTTAGCGGTGGCCGCTCGACGACGGCGCATTCGTCGCCTTGGAAGCCGTGGGCGTGAGCACATAGCCGTGGCTCTGGCCGTTCAGCAGGGCGCGCCCGATGATCTGGCCCGCGTTGTTGATGCCCGTCGTCGATACGAGGCGCAGTCCGGAGCTCGAAGGGATCTGCGTGTTCAGGTCCGCTGCTCCGGACGCCGGGTCGTAGAGGGCGGCGAGCGTCGGACTGCCACTGGTTGGATCGACCACTTTGAGGGTGACCTGGCCGGCATCATTCAGGCCGGTCGGGAAGACTGCGCCGCCCAGGCTCCCGAGGTTGAGCGTTGCTGTCTGCCCGCCGGGCTGGCGCTCCGTGACGGTTACCGCACCGGGGGACGCCCCGCTCGTACCGGCGACGATAACGCCGTTGTTATTGACGAATACGGATATGTCCGCGAGACCGGCCGTGTTTGTGCTCGCGGTTCCGAGGAACCCTGCAAGGTTCAGGTCCTGGGCGGTTGGGTTCGCGGCAGACGTATCGACGGTGAAGTACTCGAATCTCGCTTTCCCCTGGTTCGGTGAGGTGGGCTGCAGCTCGGCGTCTCCTACGGCGAGACCCTGACTGTTGATGCCTGTCAGCTCGCCGATCACCTTGCCGTTTGGCGCGGTCCCGGGCAAACTGAGGACCTCCGTAGGCGCTGTGTCGCCTGGCCTCCATATCGTTGGTCGAGCGCTGGGCACCGTCACGGTGTGCGATACGGAGTCGAAACCGGTTATCGTTGGCGCGGAGTCGCCGACGATCGTGCCACCGTTGTTGATCGCGATGGCCTGGCCAACCATATCCCCGGGCAGCGCTCCGATGATGGTCGGGCTGGCGTACTGGCCGGGCATCCAGATTGCGCCGGGAAATGTAGTGCCATCGGGCGAAGAGTCGCCGACGACCTGGCCATTGTCATTGATGCGCGACGTCGCCTGAAGGTTGCCCCCTAGCGGCATTGGCTGGCCGTTTTGGATCACGACGTAGGTTGCATTACCACTCGAATCGACCTGCACCGCGAGAATGTCGCCTGCCGAGTTGATGCTAAAGGGTGTTACATTCGCGCCTAGATCCGAAACGGCGAAGCGCGGGGTCCGTAACGCCCCGCCGCCGGTACCGCTTCCACCGCAGTCGCAGCCCACAAGGACATTGCTGAGCACGGTCGCCGCCAGCACTCCAGTTAGTCCCGCCCGCTTCCACGACCGAATCTCCATGGCTCGCCTCCTTAGATCACGTAACAAAATCCAGGATAACAAGCCATCGTTACACTATCATTACATGCGGGAATCAGTGACGATTTGCTCTTCGAGCGCGAGCACGACGGCGTCGATGACGTCCGCGTTGCCGGATCGAATCTCGTGCAGCACCGCCTCGGGGAGCTCGCTGTCCACATTGATCTGGGCGACCGCCGCCTCGGCGCCTTCGAACACGATGTTTTCGGTCTCCTGCACGTTGATGTTGGCGGCGCGCAGTGCGTCGAAGACGTGTGCAAGTACGCCTGGCCTGTCTCGGTGGCGAACGACGAGCCGGTGCGTCGCGGGCGTATGCCCCGCCAGGTTCACCACGTTTGGTACGACGCCTGTCTCCTTGAATGTGCGAACAATGCGCACCGTCTCCGCGGCGATCGCCTCCTGCGCCTGCTCCGTAGACGCGCCAATGTGGTGCGTGCCGTACAGTCCTGGCAGCGCCGCGATCGCCGGTTGGAACTCCGCCGTTCCGCCCGCAGGCTCGTTCGCAAACACGTCGAGGCCGGCCCGAATGCCGCGCTCCTTCATGGCGGTCGCCAACGCCGCTTCATCCACGATCTCGCCACGCGCGGTGTTTAGGAAGAGCGCGCCGGGCCGCATGGCGTCGAAGAAGGGCGTCGAAAGCAGGCCGCGCGTTTCGGCGTTGAGAGCGAGGTGAACGCTCACGATATCGCTGCGGGCCGCCGCCTCTTCCGGGGTCTCCGCGCGCCCGATGCCCAGGTCCGACGCGGCCTCCGGCGTCAGCCCGTGGCTCCAGCCGACCACGCGCATGCCGAACGCGCGCGCCCGCGGGATCATCTCTCCGCCAATCCTGCCCACGCCGATCAGGCCGAGCGTGCGGCCGTGCAGGCCGCGCGCTTTCGAGAACTCCGCCTTGTTCCATCGGCCATCGCGAAGCTGCGCCACATTGTCGGGGATGCGGCGGTCCAGCGCCAGAATGAGGCCGAATGCCAGCTCCGCCACGGCGACCGAGTTCTGGCCCGGACAGTTGGAGACGTAGATGCCGCGCTTCGAAGCCGCCGCCACATCGATCGTGTTATAGCCGGCGCCGGCGCGAACGATCAGCTTGACCGGCCCGGCGTCCAGCATCGGCTCCGTCACCTTTGTCGATCGGACGATCACCACATCCGCTTTCTCCGCACGAATTGCGGTGAGGAGCGTCTCCTCTTTCACGTCCGGCTGGTAGCTTACGTCGCACCCGGCCGCCGCCAGGCCCGCGCGGCCCGCCTCCTCGAACTTATCCGCGATGAGAACCCGCATTTTCGGAACCTCCCCAAAACGAACGAAGTGTGACAAATACCACGCGACGCTGTGGCGCGCTTCACAGCGCTGCGACCGAAACCGGCTTACACTGCACTTATCGAGACGAACGATTTGCAGACCTCGCTCTGCCGCCGCGCAACGGCGTTCGGGCCACGGACGTGCGAGCTGGGTCGAGGTCGGGAAGGTCCCACGATGGACTGGCTGCTTTTCGGTTGGGGCGTTGCTCTTCTGATGGTTGCGATCGTCGCCGACGCGGCGTCCCGATCTCAGACAGCCGCCGATGACTCCGACGAGTCGGGACGCGAAGAGGACGGGCGCGAAACCATGGAGGCGCCGACCACGCTGTCTATCCAGTCGATGGAGCCGTACGCGAACATCAGTGTACGCCGCGCCGGCTGAGACGGGGAGCCCGATCATCCTGCAGTGCCGTGAGCGTACAGCCCTCGACAAACGCACAACGGCAGATTACTCGGCGCGGCCTAGCATCCTTCATCATGCATCATGACGTTATCGGCGTAATCACCTCACCGGCGAAGTCGGTCAGCCGCTCGTTGCGGCCGTTGTGCAGATAGGTCAGGGCCTTGTGGTCGATGCCGAGCTGGTGGAGGATCGTCGCGTGAATGTCGCGCGCGTGGACCGGATCTACCATGGCGCGGTAGCCGATTTCGTCCGTTGCGCCGTGGACCACGCCGCCGCGGATTCCGCCGCCTGCCATCCAGATCGTGAACCCCTTCGGGTTGTGGTCCCGCCCCTTGCCGTTCTGCGAGACCGGCGTCCTGCCGAACTCGCTGCCCCAGACTACCAGAGTCTCGTCCAGCAGGCCGCGACGCTTCAAGTCCTTCAGCAGGCCGGCAATCGGCTGGTCCGTCGCAGCGCACATCTTCTCATGGTTCTGGACCACGTTGTCATGCGCATCCCACTGCCAGCTCACCGGACCGCCGCCGGAAAAGAGCTGGACGAACCGGACGCCGCGCTCCACGAGCCGACGCGCGAGCAGGCAGCGCGTTCCGAACTCGCTGCTGTGCGGCGAGTCAATGCCATAGAGCGAGAGCGTCTCGGCGGTCTCGTTCCGGATATCGACGGCCTCCGGCGCGTGGAGCTGCATGCGGAACGCCAGCTCGTAGGCGGCAATTCGCGCCGACAGGTCCGAGCCGTCCGGTCCGACGGTTCGCTCATTCATCTCCTTCAGGTAGTCCAGCATCCGGCGCTGCTCGGCACGGGTCATGCCGGGCGGCGGCTGAAGGTTGAAGATCGGCCGGTCGCCCCCGTGGAGCACGGTTCCCTGATAGATTGCCGGAAGATAACCGGAGTCCCACATGGGCGCCCCGCCCTCCGGAAGGCCCTGCGGCTGTGGAAGCACGCAGTAGGCCGGCAAGTTCTCGCTCTCCGAGCCGAGTCCATAGGCCACCCAACTCCCGGCAGACGGGTGACCGGTCACCGTGCGGCCGGAGACCATCTGGTACATGGCGGGGGCGTGGACGAAGCTCTCGGTGTAGCACGATCGGATAATCGCGAGGTCATCGGCGCACTCGGCGATGTTCGGAAGCAGCTCCGAGACCTCGATACCGGACCGCCCGCGCTTATGGAACTTCCACGCGCTGCGCATCAGCGGCGTGCCGCCGTTCGTGAACTGGCTCTTGATCACGCCGAAGCTCGCCGGAAGTGGCTCGCCGTCCATCCGGTCCAGCTCCGGCTTCGGGTCGAACGTCTCGACGTGACTCGGGCCGCCGACCATAAAGAGGAAGATCACAGATTTGGCCCGCGCGCGAAACTGCGGCGGCTTCGGCGCGAGCGGGGAGCGCGGGGCGGGGTGCGCGAGCGGGCTGGACTGACCCAGCGCGCCCTCCTCCGCGAGCATTGTCGCGAGCGCCAGGCCTCCGAAGCCGGAACCGGCGCGGAAAAGGAAGTCCCGTCGCGAGCACGCGAGGGGAAGGTGCTGCGGTTCAGTCATGTGTTGTCACCGAATGTAGGCGAACTCGTTGGAGTTCATCGTAGCGAGACAGAGGTCCGCAAGCGCCGCAAACTCGGCGGCGCCGGCCCCGTTCGGGACGTACGCTCGCGCGTCCGCGCGGTCGCCGTGGTCGGCCGCCGCGCGCGCCAGCGCCGCCTGGTCCGCAAGGAATCGCGCCGCGGCCTGCCGCTCCTTCGGTACGGGCGGGCGTCCCAGCGCCACTTCAAACAGCCGATCGATCCTCGCTCCGGCGTTGTCACCACCTGCTGCTTGGACCGGTGCTGCTCTGTTTCCCGCCGCTCGGTCGAACCTGCGTAATCCGTGGACAGGGTCGTCCCAGACTCGCGCGGCCAGTGCGTAGCTCTGCGCCCGCATAAAGCCGCTGTTCAGCAGCGTAAGGGCCTGCAGCGCATGCACCGTCTGGCCGCGTGCCGCGCACGACGACATCATGTCCGGCTGGTCGAATACCGCCAGCATCGGCAGCCGGACGTTTCGCTTGCGCACGAGGTAGAGCGTCCGGCGTGTGTGCTGTCCGGCATCCGGCGTTACGGGCCACAGGTTGTCCGGCTCGTACTCGCTGAAGATCGTGTCGTAGACCTCCGGCTCGAGCGGTATCCGCACGGACGGGCCGCCAACCTGCAGGTTGATCGTTCCCGCCGCGCTCAGGATCGAGTCCCGCAGGGCCTCCGCGTCCAGCCGCCGCCGGTTCATCCGCCAGAGCAGCCGGTTCTCCGGATCGATCGCCGCCTTTTTGGCGTCGAACTCCGCGGACTGCCGATAGGTGTTCGAGGTGACGAGCAGCCGAATCGCCTCCTTCACGCTCCAGCGCTGCTGTCCTGAGAAAGTCGTGGCAAGCCAGTCGAGCAGCGCCGGGTCGGTTGGAACCTGGCCGTGCCTTCCGAAATCGTTGGGAGTCGCGACGATGCCCCGGCCGAACAGATAGTGCCACAGCCGGTTAACAAAGACACGGGACGTCAGGCAGTTGTCCGGCGCCGTGAGCCAGCGTACAAGCGTCAGGCGGGGATTCTCGCCGGGAGCAACGGCAAGCTGGTCCGGCGCCGGAATGCACGAGGGCGAACCGGGCTGGACCTCTTGGCCCGGATTGTGGATGTCGCCGCGAACCAACAGGTGCGTCGCAGGCGGCGGAAGGATTACGTCCGTAACGCCTTCGGCCGTTGGAAGGGGTGCCGGTAGCTCCCGCTCGATCGCGAATACCTGTTGGCGGAGCGCCGCGCGCCGCGCGCGATCGGCGGGCGGGAGCGCGTTGACGACCTCGTCCCACGAGATGTTCAGCTGCGTGGATGCCTCGCTCGCCAGCTTTTTCTGCGCGGCGGTCCGCCTGGACGAGTCTATCGCGAGCGCGGCCTTATACTCCGGCGGGAGCGCCTGACGCTTCTCCTCGCGCAGCCGCGCCCGGACCGGCCCTTCGATCTCCGCGATCTGCGCATCGATAGGCGCCGTTCGTGCCTTTATCGCCTTTTCCGCGGCGGTCGCGGCAGCCTTCTCCGCGTCGGTCGCTTTTACATCGTCCCGGTCGGCGGCAGCGGCGAAGAACGCCTGCATCCGATAGTAGTCAGCCTGCGGGATTGGGTCGTACTTGTGGTCGTGGCAGCGCGCGCACCCGATCGTGAGACCTAGTATACCGTTGCCGATGCCGGCAACCGCTTCCGTCAGCCACTCCTGCCGCATATCGACCGGATCCAGGTTGCCGCCGGTGATATGGTAGGGGCCGGCGCGGAGGAAGCCGGTCGCGACGCGCGCCTGGAAGTCGTTGGGCGCCAGCAGGTCGCCCGCGACCTGGAGCTTCACGAACCGGTCGTACGGCATGTCCGAATTGAATGCGGCGACGACCCAGTCGCGGTAACGCCACGCCTGCGGCCGGTCCCCGTCGTGCTCGTACCCGTTCGATTCGCCGAACCGAACGACATCGAGCCAGTGCTGCGCCCACCGTTCGCCGAAGTGCGGCGAGGCCAGCAGCCGCGATACGACCCTGTCATATGCGTTCGGCGACGAGTCGGCGAGGAAGGCGGCTATCTCCGAGGGGGTGGGCGGGAGGCCCGTCAGGTCGAAGGTCACGCGCCGGATCAGCGCCCGCCGGTCGGCCGGCGGCGACGGCGTCAGTCCGCGGGATTCCAGACTCTTGAGCACGAAGGCGTCCACGGAATTCCGAACCGAGGCGGCATGCGCGACCCGCGGCACGGCCGGCCGCACGGGCTTTACAAACGCCCAGTGCGCGCCCTCAGCGACGGCCGGGCCGGTCCATACTACGGCTATTAGTGCGGCAATCAGCACCACCCAGCCAGAAGCATGTCTCAAGAGCTCATCCTCGCGCCGTACGCGCAGATCGGCCGGGTGGAGGTCGGAGTGGAAAGCGGGGCCGACTGAACTCCCTGGTCCTCACTTATCACCTCATCACCCCATCACTCCATCACCCTCTCAACCCGCGTATCACCCGCCGCGCATTCCCTGCCAGGATGTCGCGCAGCGCCTTCCCGTCGGTCACGAGGCGCCGGACCGTTGAAAGGCACTGGCTGCCGCTGCACTTTTCGCCCGTGCCCACCTTGTCGTCGCAGTCGCTGCCGAACATCAGCTTGCTGCGGTGCCGTGACAGGAACGCTCTTGCATGGTCCTCATCGCGGTGGAGCGCATTGAGTCCGCTGCCAGCGCTCAGGTCGCCGTACATGTTCGGATAGTCGGACAGGATGCGATCGGTGTACCCGCCGGGCGTGACCGCTCCCTTGGGGTAGAGCACGTCCTGCACGTGACTCTTGTCGATGTTGCCCCAGAATGTCTGCGCGTGTCCGATAAAGCTTACCCGCGGATACTTCTCCAGGATACGGTGAAAGCGTAGAAAGTTGGTGTTGTACTTGTTGTGCTGGAAGTGGAGCAGCACCGGAACGTGGTGGTGGCGGGCGATCTGCGCCACGAGCTCAATCGCGGGCGAGTCGCAGTCGACCGGGAACTTCTGCTCTCCGATTCCGCACGCACCAAGTGCAAGGTACTTCTCGAGGACGGCTTTCGTCTCCGGCAAGTCCGGCAGCTCGTTGGCGAAGAAGACGAACTCCTTCGGATATCGCCGGCACAGGGCAACCACGGAATCATTGCCGTAGCAGTCGGCGTCCAGCCCCAGCTGCGAGCCGGCGGGCAGCAGTACCGACCGCGTCACGCCCATCGTCCGCTGGTGGGCGATCAGCTCGTCGTCGGTGCGCCCAGCATAGTGCGTGTGCTGGTGAATGTCGATGACCTCCGGCTCCGACCCCGCCGCCGTGGCGTGCGCCACGGCCAGTATTCCGGCGGCGCACGTCCCAAGGAACTCTCTTCGTGAACTATGTGCCGCCATGCCGTCTCCCGTCGCCGTTGCAGCCCTGGGGCGCCGCACCGACGGGCTCCAGGTTGCGGTGCTGAGATCCGGATTTTCGCCGGGATGTCGACGCAGTCCGCTCGAGCCGGTCTCGTGCCGTTCAATTGCGGATTTGGCCGCGAATATCCTCCTGTGTGCCGGGCGAAACCGGCACGGAACACATCACGCGATCTATAAGGCGGGTCTCCTTACCGACCGGAATCCAAACGCTGTCGCTCTGCAGGTCCTGCTCACCGTCTGGGCCGCGGGCGACTTCGCACGTACGGCATTCTGTTCCGAGAAACTGAAGCTTCGAGGCCCAACGGCCCACGATTCAGGTCAGGCATGCTGCGATTGCCGGCCGACGCGGTGAGCAGGCGCTTATCTCGGGCGTTCAGTATCCTCCATTCGGCGAATACCCTGGGTGCATTCAGCGACGCCGCGGGAACTATCTGGAAGGATTCGACTTCGGCGCGACGAAGGAATTGCCATGAAACGTCGGCAACGCGGATGGATCCGGTTGGCAGCGCTCCTCGCAACGGTCGCGTTGGTTAGCGCGCTGTGCCTCTGGATGCGGCGTGAGCAGCGGCGCTACGAGCTCGGGCGCGCCCTGATTTCCGCGCTGGTGCGCCACGACGTCCATGAAGCGCGCGAGCTCGTCCTCCAGGGGGCCGACCCGAACACGCGGTACATCGCGGACCCGCCGCAGACGCTCGCGACGCTCTGGAATCGGATCATCCGCCGGGTTCCGCCGCCACGAAACGACAGCCCGACTGCGCTGTTGATCGCCTGCGGCGCGCCCTGGGTGGAAGAGCCGCAGAATCCCCACGACCAGCCCGGCTACTTCACGTACGCGCCGCTGGTCGAGGCTATGCTGGCGCATGGCGCGCGTGTGCGGGTCGTCGCGGCGCACGGCTACACGTCGCTCCACTTCGCCTGCTTCGTGACGAACGGGGATGCCGCCATCGTCCACGCGCTTCTGACGCACGGCGCCAACCCCAACGCGCAGACAGACCAGAGCGACACGCCGCTCTACCTCGCGATCTGCGCCAACAGGGAGTATGGTACCTTCGTGGACTTGCTGGACCACGGCGCCGATCCGAATATCCTCACTTCCGATATGGACTGCGCGCTTTCGATGGCGAGGGGCCGGGAGTTGCCGGGCGTGGTCGATCTGCTGCTTCAGCACGGCGCGCGTCCGCGTCCGCCCGATCCGCCGACGCGCGTGCCCGCAATCGCGCGACTGCTTGGCGTTCGCGTCGGCTGGAACGGTCAGGGCAGGCTGATCCGCCGATTCGGCGACGGAACACATTCGTTGGGCGGCCATTCCGGCGGCACGGTAACCTGGCATACTGTCGCACCGCCAGGCTACATTGCTAGCGAAGGGTTCAACTACAACGGTGAGGGGGAAGTCCTGGAGAACCTGGATTGGGATTCAGGACCAGCGGTCGATCACGGGACGCCGACAGCGCGCCGACTCAGGCCTCGGTCGGGCTGGCTGGGAACGGTGGACCTCGGCATGACTATTGCGCAGGTGCGCCAGCTTACGGCAGGCGTTCTGCCGCCGCCGGCAATCGCCGGCCCGGTATGGACGTGGCGAGCCCACGGATTCGTACGGCCGAACGCCCGGCAATACGATGTCTACACGACATGGACGGCGGAGCTCACTTTCAGCGCCGGCCGGCTCGGGGGTATCCACCTCGCGTGCGACGGTGGGCAGCGCGCCCCACCGGAACATTTGAAGTAGCGCTGCGCCGCAAATCTCCCGGCCGCACGATCCGGTCGCCTTGGCAACCGCGCCCGTTGCGCCGATATAGCTACGGGTTCAAGTTACTTGATAGGAGGACGATGATGGAGACCGAAGAGATCGCAGCGGGGATAGCGGCCGGGCCGGAGTCGGAGCCGCCTTGCTTTTGAGCCGATGAGCAAGCGACGGCGCGGCTACCAGTCGGAGATCGCCGTCAGGCGGGGCCGCCGCGTCCTGCATGGCGACAAAGAGCTGACTGAGAAGCTGGGCCGCAACGACCTGTGTCCGTGCAGGTTGGGCCGCCGGTTTCAAGGCCTGCTGTCGCAACAGCGGCCGTTACGACCGGGCAGAGCGCAGTTACTGCTTTTAGGGAGTGATCGGCCCCGACTTATTGAGAAACGTGAACGAAGTAGAGGAGCTGGCGACGTTCCATGGCGTTCGGGCGCTTACCATGCCCCATACCGCGCTTGGGTACGAATTCAGGCTGAGTGCGTTGCCTTCGGGCCAGCGGCTGCTGTAGCGGAGCATCTGGGCGAGCATGCGGGCGGAAATCATCGGACGAAGCGCGCGTCTTAAAGCCGCACTCTATGACGATAGGCGGTCGCCCCCCGCGAGCAGGCCCGCCACTGAGAGATCCTCGTCAAGTTCCGGCCAGTGCAGCCCCCGCCCGCCACCGCCGATCTCGTACTGCAATCTCTGCTCCGGCGTCGCGGTGCTTAAAGTTGGGAACCAGGCAAGCGGGAGGAGAATAACGCGACCGTCCGTGAGTTCAACGCGCATCATTTCTTCTGTGAACTCAACGGCGGAGGCAAGCGCACAGGAAGGAACGAACGCACGCCCAAGGCTCTTCCTACGGCCGGTCTCCAAAGTACTCATTCCAAGCCCCCTCAAATGCCGGCTCGTGCTCGCGAACGATTCGCTCCAGCTCCGTAAGGTCGCGCGCAGCAAATCCGTGGCTGGCGGCAAGCGCGACTGGCCGCAGCTAGAATTTCGCCTCGAAACTGCTGGCGCTGACATGTACGGGTGCCGGCTCGTCATTCTCATTGCTGTAAAAGAAGAACCGATCTCTGCCAATACGAAGTATCGTTGGCCTTTGATTGCCGATTCTCCGTTGAACGGACGCTGGCCGCCCGAGGCGCGATCGACCTGTCGCGATCTGAAGATGCGGCTGAAGGAAATTCGTGCGTTAGCCTGCCGCAACGGCCTCGCGGCCTCGCTGCCGGACCTGCTCCTTGCGCTCCTTGAGGTAGGAGAAGAACTCGCCGCCCTCGCGCAGCCGGCGGACCAGCATCTGGCGGTCCGTGAGCATCTCCTGGAGCATGCGTGCGTAGACCTTCGGCCGGAAGTAGAACTCGCGGTACATGTGCTCGACGGCGTCCTCGATCTGCGCGGTGGACATCTTTTCGTACTGCAGCGTGGAGGTCTGGATGCCGGAGCCGGCGATCAGGTCCTGCCGCGCGAACCAGTTGTTCTTGATCGCCTGGTCGTACAGCTCGGTGCCGGGGTAGGGGGCCGCGATCGAGACCTGGATCGTGTGCGGGTCCAGCTCCTTGGCGAAGTCGATCGTCTGGCGCACGGTCTCTGGCGTCTCGACGGGCAGGCCAATGATGAATGTGCCGTGGACTTTGATGCCGAGCTTCTTGCAGTTCGCCATGAACTCGCGGGCCATCTCCAGGCGGACGCCCTTCTTGATCCGGTTCAGGATCTCCTGGTTGCCGGACTCGAAGCCGACGAGCAGCAGGCGCAGGCCGTTGTCGCGCAGCTCCTTCAGCGTATCGTACTTCACGTGGGCGCGGGCGTTGCAGCTCCAGGTGAGGTTGAGACGCTTCATGTGCTTGCTGATCTCGATGGCGCGCGCCTCGTTGATGGTGAAGGTGTCGTCGTCGAACATGTACTCGCGTACCTTGTCGCCCCAGGTCGCCTTCGCGATCTCCATCTCGCGGCCGACGCACTCCGGCGACTTGGTGCGGTACTTATGGCCACCGATGGTCTGCGGCCAGAGGCAGAAGGTACACTTGGCCGGGCAGCCGCGGCCGGTGTAGAACGATACGTAGGGGTGCAGCAGGTAGCCGATAAAGTACTTGGTAATGTCGAGGTTCTCCGCATAGGTCGGAAAGACGCTCGGCATGCTGTCCCAATCCTCGATCAGCTCGCGATCCTCCGTCCGCTGGAGCCGGCCCTCATCATCCCGCCAGGAGAGGCCCTTGATCTCGCCCCAGGGCCGGGCCTCGGCGAGCTCCTTGCAGGTGTAATCGAACTCGTGGCGGCAGACGAAATCGATGATCGGATTGTCGCGCAGGGTCTGCTCCGGCAGGATCGCTACGTGCGCCCCGATGAATCCGACCTTGAGCGCCGGGTTCTGCTCCTTAAGCCGCCGGGCGCACTCGACGTCGTTCGCGAGGGACGGCGTGCTCGTGTGCATGATCACCAGTTCGTAATCCCTCGCCACGCGCAGCACGTAGTCGACATCCTGGCCGTGCGGCGGCGCGTCGATCATGCGGCTGCCGGGCACCATGGCGGCGGGCTGCGCGAGCCAGGTCGGGTACCAGAACGATGTGATCTCGCGCTTGGCCTGATAGCGCGAGCCAGCGCCGCCATCGAAACCGTCGAAAGAGGGCGGACTGAGGAAAAGGGTCTTAAGCAAGGCGGTGTTTCTCCCGGGCGATCGTGAAGCTGTCCCGTGTGATTTGCGTTGCGTCAAATACGCGTGTGGAATCGTTCGCGATAAGTATACCAGACCGGCGACGCGGAGTCGTCGAGCTTCCTCACTCCGAAGCCGGGCCGCGCCAGACGCTGCCGCCGAAGGTCGTGACGATGATGGTGTCGGGGTCGGCGGGATCGAAGGCTACGCGCATGGCGTTGCTGAAGGGCAGGCCTCTCATAGCGGTCCAGGTCACGCCGTTGTCCTTGCTCAGCCAGAGGCCGGCGCCGGGCGCGCCTTCGGTGAGCGTCATGTAGATCCAGCCGGGCCGCTTCGGATGCAGGTAGGCGCCAAAGTGCTCCGGCCCCTTCTGCGCGAGGCAGGACCAGGTCGCGCCGCCGTCCGTCGTACGGTAGAGACCGGCTTCGGGCCGTATGTTCGTATTGCAGCCACTCAGGTAGATGGTCTTGCTGTCCTTCGGGTCGAGCGTGAAGTCCTTCGGCCAGAGGAGGGGATTTGAGCGGTTGACCATCGCCCAGTGATCGCCGCCGTCGGTGGAGCGGTACAGGCCGACGCCCTCCTGCTGGAACTTTCCGTCGCGGCGCATGGCCGTGACGAGCGCGAAAAGCGTTCCGTCGGGATGGAGCTGGACGCGGCAGACGCGCATGTTCGTCGGCGCGCCCAGCCCTTCGTTCTTCGCGGTCCAGGTGCGGTCATCGTCCTGCGACTTGTAGACGCCGTGGTTGAATACTCCTGCGTACAGCGTGCGCCGGCCCGCCGGGCTCTTCGGATCCACGACGATCGAAGTCACCGGCGCGAGCGGCAGCCCGGAGTTTGATTTCGACCAGGTCTCGGTGAAGTCCGTGCTGACGCAGACGCCGCCCGGGTAGGAGTCGCGATGGTTGCCGTAGATGATGTTCCCATTCGGAATATCGTGAACGTTGGAGAAGGCGCCCCAGACCTTGCCAGGAGCGGACGGATCGAACGCCAGCTCGTAACAGGTGTTGTTCCACGGCGAGCGACCCTTCTGCGACCACCAGCGCCAGGACTTGCCGCGGTCCGTGGAGCGCGCAAAGCCGATGTCGGTATAGCAGATGTAGTGGCGCTCCGGCCGGAAGGGATCGATGTAGTAGTTCCAGGTGGTGGTGACCACGAGGCCGTTGCAGAGCCACGCGGCGCCCGCTTCCGCCTTCTGTCCCGGCGCGAGTGCAGTATGGCCCGTCCGCCAGGTATTGCCGCCGTCGATGGTTACGTGGCAACCGCCGGTATCGACCAGGATGAGGCGGTCCGGATCATTGGGATCGGAGCCGACCGAGGGCACGTCCTGGTAGTACTGGCCATCCTCGCAGACGGTGTAGTCGGGCTCGACGTTCA
>DATGJU010000568.1:0-2907 GCA_035295045.1 Chthonomonadaceae bacterium | reverse complement strand
CCACGGTGATGTCCGGGTGCGCTGTCAGCGCCTCGAGCACGCAGGCGGTAAAGACGCCGTTGTTCCACTGGTCCGATTCCAGGGAGTATCCCGCGCCGCTGGCCGCTGAGATCACCACGGTCCCGCTTCCCTGCCGAAGGTCCGCGAACATCTCCTGCATCAGCGCGAACGTGTTCTGAAGGCCGACGCTGACCGAGGCCTCGTCCGCGTCGCGCGGGAATACCTGCATGTGGACGCCATTCTGGGGCCGCGCGGCGCCCTGCACTCCATCCAGAGCAGTGCGGCTTGCCAGCGCATCGGCCGGCGATGCGCTCGGCCCCGCCACCAGCCGGCCCTGGCCGATCGTGGCAAGCGGCGATTCAAAGAGGGCGGCAGCCGTCCGTGCGGCGCGCCGGGCCTCGGCGCCCGCCACGCGGCTCGGCGCGCCGAAATGGGGCTCGTCCAGACCGCGCAGCGCCGCCTTGGCCGGAGCCGCCTCCTTGTCCAGCTCGCCGGAGTGGCACGTGTCGAGGAGCAAGAGCTTGCGCCTCGCCGCGAGTCCGTCCATCAGCGCTTCGATCGCCTCGTAGGGCAGTCCCTGCTTCTCCGGCGCCTTGAAGTCGATGTCCGCCGTCCCGAAGTAGTAGTCCAGCCGCTTGTCGAGCACGCCGTGCCCGGCAAACGAGACGATCACCTCGTCGTCCTCCTTGCACCCGGCCAGGAACTTAGTCGCCTCCGCGAGGATGTTATCCCGCTTCGCCTCCTTGTCGGGGATCGTCCGCGTTCGTACGGCCGCGAAGTTCCCGCCGTGAGCACCGAAGAACGCTGCCAGGTCCTCGGCGTCCTTTCGCGCGAACTTCAAGTTGTACCTGGGCTGGTCGTATTCGGTAACGCCGACGGTGAACACGTAGAGGCTGCGCGCCGCCGGAGCGGTGCATCCGATCGCGAACTCCTCGCGCAGGCTCGCAACTCCCGCCGCATTCGTCACCCAGATTTGAATGTGGTTTCCGCCGCTCGAAAGCTGCACGGAGACTTCGCCCTTGAGCGTCCGAGAATGGCGGGCGCCCAGGTCGAGGCCCGCTGCGCCCGCGCCTTGCGCGCCGTCAAACTGGAAGCGGATCGGAACGTCGTCGATCGCCACGTTAAGCCGCGCCAGAAAGCCGCCGGCGTCGGAGGCGTCGATCGGAATGCGTATCGCCCGCTGGTCCGTAGTGGTCGGCGGCGGCTGCGTGATTCTGAGCTCTGGCAGTCGGAACTCGCCGCCGTCCGCCGCGCCGAGCTTGAGCAGCCTGAGACGCTTTAGCCGGATCGCCAGGTAGGCCTCGCGCAGCGCGGGATCGTCGGTTCCGAGCGCGGCGAGCACCCTGTCCGGCCGGTTCAACTGCGCGTCCCACTGATCGAAGGGGTAGACCCGGTCGCCGAACCGGAACCCGACCGATCGAAGCGCGCCGCGCGAAGCGGTGTAGTAGCCGTCCGGCGTGGCGGTCACATAGTCTCCGGTCTCTGTGCCGGCCATCATCACGATCTGCTTGCCGGACTTCACGTCCCACAGCCGTATGGTGCCGTCGATCGCGGCGCTGGCGATTCGCGAGCCGTCCGGGCTGAAAAGTACGTGCGTCACCTCCGCCTCGTGGCCTGCAAGGCGGCGCATTGCGCCAGTCTTCCGGTCGATGATGAGGACGGTCTCGCCCATCCCCATCACCACGCTCTTGCCGTCGGGGCTGATGTCGGCGGCGGAATGGCGCAGCCCGATAGCGCCGGCGAACCACATCAGCCCAGAGCCGCTGTTTTCCGGCGGCCGGAACACTTCGGGGCCGTCACCGGTGTCCGGATCGAAGATTTGCAGGAAGACACCAAAGTTTGCGAGCAGGCGCTTTCCGTCGCGACTGTAAGTAATGCTGAGCGCTGGCGCCAGGGGATCGATCTGGCGTATCAAGTGGCCGGACCGCGTATCGATCAGCGATACATGTCCATCGGCCGTGACCAGCGCCGCCTGCTTCCCGCCGGGCCGGATCGCGATGCACGACACCGCGTCGGTCTTGACCTGTGCCTGCGCGATCAGCTTGCCATCGGCCGCGTCCAGGATTTGGCAGCCGCCGATAGTGGGTGGGCGGCTCTTCGCGTCAGTGCCGTCGAGCCCGACGAGCGGGTTTCCATAGCCGACGAGGATCGTTCGCCCGTACCGCGCCACGGCGAGCGTGGCCGGCGGTACCTTGGCGAGGACGCGGCCAGCGTCGCCGGCGGCCGCGTCCCAGACCTTGACAGCACCCGCGGCGGTACACATTACGAAGGTGAATCCGGCTCCCGGCGCCGTATCGAATCCGATGTCCGTCGCATCCTCGTCCGGCGTGAGCAGGCTGCGGCGCCCGGTCGAAAGCTCCCACATCGCCATCTGCCCGGAACCGGCCGCCAGCGCCTTGCCGTCAGGCCGGAAGGCCAGGGTGCTCACCGGGACGGCGTAGCCGCGAAGGGTCGCCAGCCTGGTATGCGTCCGCGCATCGTATACGTCCAGAGCGTTGCCGCACGTCGCAAATACCGCGCCGTCACGCGAGTACGCCAGCTCCTTTGCGTCTGTCTTGGGAAGCTCGCCCAGCGATTTCTGGGTATCCACGTCCCAGAAATGGATGTCGCCCGTGTTGTAGGTAGCCGCCAGCTCGTGGCTGTTGGGCCGGAAAACGAGGCCGACGGCATCGCGGTACTGATTGGCGTCGTATGGATCCAGCTCGCAGACCGCCTTCTTGGCCGCAACTTCCCATACCGTTATAGCGGCGTCTGCGTTGTTGCCGGCACATGCGAGGTATTTACCGTCATCGCTGAATACCGATTGCGAAACGACCACCGGCGCCGGCGCATGCCCGATCCTCTGCCCTGTGGCAAGATTCCACATCAGGACGCCGTTCGGAACTGTGGCCGCTATCCGCTCTCCGT
>DATGJU010000567.1:0-6198 GCA_035295045.1 Chthonomonadaceae bacterium | reverse complement strand
GCCTGGAAGGCCGTCGGGTCGTCCAGCCGGCCGTAGTACTCGCTGCTCTCGTCCACCAGTTCCGGAACCAGAGCGCGGATATCGTAGGTGCGAAACACACGCGGGTCGACAAGGGACATGGATGGGACAGGCTCCTGGTGAATTGGCTTAGATTCGGTTCGTGGGACGGCGAATCCTGTGGATCGTGGTTTGTGCTTTGTGAGGGACTGCCGTTCACGGCCATTGACTTGACGGTATAATGGCGCAATTGAGGAACCCGCATTTCGACGGGTGCAAAGCGGTATGATTGGACGAGGAGTCGACGAAATGCGCGAAACGAACCGAAATTGCGCTCGCAACACAGGGGACGGAACCGACCGATGAAACCCGCAATCACGGCCCTGGCTGTCTGGGCGCTCCTTGCTTCAGCCGCCCATGGGGCGGGTGCAATGGCGCCTTCCCTACCGTGGGAGACCGGCCGTGGGTTCATTCTTGCCGTCCGGCCCGCAGGTATGAGGGCGGTGCTGCCATATGCATTCGTCCCGCATTATCGGGCGTATCCGTCACTGCCGACGTACAGGTCCTATCCCTCGACGCCCTACTACTCTGCCTATCCGTCGAAGCCGACGTACCTCTCATACCCGGCACGCCCTACGTACCGTGCGACCCGTTATACTCTCTAGCGGCGTGTCAAAGAGTCCTCTGGAACCTTTCATGGCCGCAAGAAGTGCCAATTGCCATTCGTTCGTGGATCGGAACACATATCGGTTCATAGGCGCTCAAGGCGGTAGTGCGGGGCCCGAGGGCGCCGTCAGGGGGCGGCCTTCTCGCGGGAGGCGCCGCGCGGGAAGCGCAGGTGTACCGGCAGGAACCGCTCGGCGCGGTGCTCCGCCTCCAGGTTGTGCGTGCGTGCCTTGAGCAGGTCGTAGAGCGAGATCATGCCGATCAGCCGCTGCCCGCCCTCGCCGTCGTCCTCGACGACAGGGAAGCGGGTAAGGCCGCTCTCCGCCATGCGGTGGACCACCAGGCGGAGCGGCTCATCGGGGTAGGCGACAGTCGGCTTCGGCCGCACGAGCGCGCCAATCGGCTGGGGTTCGCGCTGCTCCTTCTGCTCCTGGATCCAGTTCTGCAGATCGGTGCGCGTGACGACGCCCAGCAGGTGTCCATTCTCCCCAACCACCGGGTAGAGCCGCTGGAACTTCTCGTTTGGCGCGGTCCGGATTTTCGTGGCCACGTCGCCGGGCGCGATCGCCGCCGGCAGCGCCAGGATGTCGGTCCGCATCACTTCCCGGACCGCAAGAATCTCCAGCGGGTCGATCGCGTACTCGCGGCTCAGGTGGTAGCCGCGCCTGCTGATCTTCTCCGTCAGAATGGAGCGCTTCAGGAGCAGCACGGTGAAGGCGTGCGCGATCGTGCAGGCGATCAGAAGCGGAAGCAGGATGTTGACGTCGTGCGTCAGCTCCAGCGCGAAGACGATGCCGGTGAGCGGAGCGCGCATGGTGCCGCCGAGGATCGCCGCCATGCCGACCAGCGGCCAGAAGCCGGCGCCGACGTGTGGAAATAGGAAGGACTCGAGCGCGCCGAGCGCGCCTCCCATCATGAGCAGCGGCGCGAGGACGCCGCCGGAGGTGCCCGAGCCGAGCGAGACCGCCCAGATCACCGATTTGACGAGCAGGATGCCGGCGATGATCGCGGCGGGCGCGTTGCCCTGGAGCAGGGCGCCGATCGTATCGTAGCCGACGCCGAGCGCCTGCGGAAAGATCAGGCCGCCGATGCCGATCACCAGGCCGCCGATCGCGGGCCACCACATCCAGTGAATCTTCAGCCGGTGGAACGCATCCTCCGCGCCATAAACGCCGAGCGTGAGCAGGCCGGACAGCGCGCCGGCCAGGAGGCCGGCCACGGCGCAGCACGCAAGTCCCGCGGGACCGATGAAGGCAGGATGCGCGGGAACGGGAAAGAGCGGTCCCATGCCGATGATGTAGCGACGCGTAGCGGCGGCCGTGGCACTTGCCAGCGCGACCGGGACGAGACTGCGCGGCTTCCACTCGAACAGCAGGAGCTCCACCGCGAGCAGCACGGCCGCGACCGGCGAGGCGAATGTCGCCGCCATGCCGGCGGCCGCGCCGGCGACGAGGAGCGTCTTGCGCTCGGCGCTGGTAAGATGTAGCAGCTGCGCGATCATCGAGCCGACCGCGCCGCCCGTCATGATGATCGGCCCCTCCGCGCCGAACGGCCCGCCGGAGCCGATCGAGATTGCGGACGAGAGCGGCTTAAGCAGCGCCACCTTCGGCTCGACCCGGCTTCCATTGATCAGAATCGCCTCGATCGCCTCCGGGATGCCGTGCCCGCGGATGCGCTCCGAGCCGTATCGCGCCATCGCGCCGATAATGAGTGCTCCGACGATGGGCACCAGAACCACCCAGAAGCCCAGGTGGTGGCCGGCGGGTGAGGCCGCGGCAAGACTCCAGCGATGGAAGAAGAACAGATTTGTGAACAGGTTGATGAGCTTGAGCAGCGCGAGCGCCACGAACGCGCTTACCACCCCGATCCCAATGGCCACCCCCGATACGGGCAGGAGCCTGGGGTTTGTCGTGAAATCGCCCAGCGAGGCCTGCGTCGGCGCCCTCTTCGGTTGAGGGCCATGCCCATTTTTCGCCGCGTGTGTTGCGGATCGCATCTCCGATGGTCTGCCTTCCCAATTCTCCGGCATCGCGCCGACTTCCCGTCCTGCAACGGCAGCGCGTAAACAACCCACGAGAATATGTCGTAATGTGCTATATTATATGTCATATTACGATATAAAGTCAAGAGGCGACGGCGCAGTTTGGCGCAACGACGGGGGGACTCAATAGTGGCAGCCGATATTGCCGTAGACCGGGCGATCGAGAAGGCGGAGTACGAGGAGCTCGCCGCGTTCCGCTACCTTTTGCGGAAATTCCTGCACTTCAGCGAAACGGCCGTCCGTGACGCGGGAATGACGCTCCACCAGCACGAGGCCCTGCTTGCGATCCGCGGCTTTCCGGAGCGGGACTACGTGACGATGGGCGAGCTGGCGGAGCGGTTGCAGGTGCGTCACAACGCGGCGGTGGGGCTGGTGGACAGGCTCGCGGTGGAGGGTCTCGTTGAGAGGAGGGCGGCCAATGCGGACCGCCGGCAGGTTCACGTGGCGCTTACCGCGCGCGGCTCGGAGCGGCTGGAACGGCTTGCGGCCGTGCATCGCGAGGAGCTACAGAGCATCGGTCCCCGCCTTCACGCGCAGCTCGGCCGCCTGATCAAGATGCACAGGGCGTAACGCCCTATTTCGCCACCACGCTTCCGCCCACCCGGAGCATTAGCGGGAGCGCGGTGTTGGAGACGCCGCCCTCGACGTTGGCGGTCACGTACACAAGGCGCGTCTGCGGCTTGACCCACGGCTCGCAGCGGATCACGAACCGGCGAGAAGTTTCGCCCTCCACGATGAGCACCCCGTTCAGGCCTACGTCGTCCACCCGGACGCCGTAAGGCAGGTTGCGCACGTCGAGCGGCACGCGCCCCTTGAAGCCGTTCAGCCGCGTGATCCGCGCCTCGACGGAGGTCTCCCCGCCGGGCGCGACCGTCGCGTCGCGGACGTCCGTGGATACGCGGACGTTGGAAGGAGCGCCGATCGTGACGCGCCGCGCCTTGTTGTCCGGCTCGATAGTGCGCGTCACCTCGTGTCCGTCGATCGTCGCCGTCGCGACGACGCGATAGGAGGCCGGCGCATCCGGCTTCGGCGATGCGACGCCCGGCACGGCGGAGATGGCTGCCGAGGCGGCCGTCTCGCCGGCCTCGATGACGGCAGGCGTCGCGGTAAAGCCCTCCGGCAGGCCTTCCATCCTCACCGTGATCTCTCCGTCGAACCCCTCGCGCCGCTCGCACTCCAGCGCGGCGACGATCGCGCCGTCCTTCGGAACCGAGACCGCTGCCGGGCTGAACAGTATGTTGAAGTCCGGCCGCGGCACGTGAATCCGGAGCTTGTACGCGAACTTCTCGCCCTGCTGGCCTCGCGCATCCGTGAGCCGGACCAGGTAGTCGCCGTCCGCAGGAGGCATGAACTCGAGGAACGAATCCCGGCCGTAGAGCGGGCCGCCGTCATCGTTCTTGTAGTAGAGATGGGTGAGCGGCATTCCGTTCGGCGAGAAGGTCGTGCCGGGCGGGTGCACCTCGACCTTATAGACCGGCGACCCCAGCGTGTGAAACTCCGGCGTTGTGCCGAAGAATCCCAGCCGCTGGCCGCGAAAACTGCGAAACGGGTAGTCGTCGTCCGGACCCTTGGTCGGCGCGTAGATCTGGATCACCTCGCGGCCGGCCAGCACGTAGTCCTTCATCCCGAATTCCGGCCGCACCAGCAGCCGTATTCCCGGCGCCGTCGAATCGGCGTCGCGGAGTGCCAGCTCCGTCTGCGAGACGGCGCGCAGCACGGCCCGCTCGATCGACCGGCCCTGCAGGTCCAGCACCTCGATATACGAATCGAGCGGCGACCCCGAGCGGCGCGCCATCACGTCCAGTACCAGCATCTGCCCGCGCCTCGCCGGGAAGCGATAGTAGTGCGCCGGCGCCGCGGTCGCCGGCCTGCCGTTCCAGAGAAGGCCGCTCACTACGCACGGGACCGGGACCGGTTGCGCAGTGGCGGCGCTGTCGATGCCGGGCTGCTGCCTGATTTCGGGATCGGGCGCCGGGCCGGTATGGAGGGGCGAGGGGGCGAGGTCCGCTAGGTCCATTCTGTCCACGCGGCCCACTGGGACCGGGGAGGGGCGAACGCATGGCCGCTCATTCATGCGCGCGGCGGAGCGTCCGGAGGCACACGGCGCCGACGTGGGACTGAAGTTCTCGGCTCGTGACGACAGCATCGCCCAAGGGCACCCGGCCTTCGCGGACTTCCTAATGATGGTCGCTACTCGTTGATCCGCCCTGGGTGGTAGAGGCTTGGGCGTCATCAGGCAAATGGACCGCGGTTCCAAAGAGACCGACACTTGGATTGCCGGCGCGGCGCCGTTTAGCGCGGCAGACCTGGTCTGATTGCGCTTCGGCGTATTCGTACCGGTCGGCGTTGTTGCGACGCGCGCCGGTGCCGGCTGCCGCGTCACCGTGTCGTATATCGCGAGCGTGCCGTCGTGCCGGCCCACGGCGAGCAGGCGGTCGTCGTGGCTGAGGGCGATGCTCTGCGGCCAGTCGGGCTGGCGGGGGTAGACGCCGCGCTCGGCGAGCGTGTCGGCGTCCCACTCCTTGACGGCGCCATCCTCGCCGCAAGTATATATCGACCGGCCGCTGCGCGCATACAGGACGCGGAGGATGGCGCCGTTGTGCGCGAAGGCCGATCGCGCCATTGTCCCGCCGCTGGCGCTCACGTTCCAGACTCGCAGGATCTTGTCCGCGCCGCCTGCCGCGATTTGCAGCCCGCCGGGCCGATACGCCACGGCATAAAGCTCCGCCGTCGAGTCGCCCAGGGTGTAGAGGCGCTTGCCGGTGCGCGTATCCCACATCTTCACCGTCCGGTCGGCCGCCGCCGTGGCGAGCTGCCGGCCGTCCGGGCTGAACGCAAGCGAATAGACCGAGTCGGTGTGGTCGCGGAGGAAGCGTGGTCGAGGAGACGGGGAATTCGCAACGGCGGAGAAGTGTTGCGCGGCATGGCGCGCTGCCTTTCCGCCGGCGATCCGGCCCGCTGGCTTCGAAATCCGATGGCGCTCCTCGTGAGCCACGGAGGCGGGATCGCCTCGTCCGGTCAATGGCGCCGCGTCCGTCAGGCTCCAGAGAGACACCGAATGATCGTAGCTGGCGGCGGCCAGTTGCCGCTCATTGCCGGAGAGCGCCATGCCGCAAATCTGGTCGTACGGGCCGGGGAGCGTGCAAAGGCGCCTTCCCGTCGCGACGTCCAGGCAGGCGACGTGCCCCTCCTTGCCCGGCGTTCCGGTCGCGGCAAGCAGCGTCGCGCCTCTCGATGAGAATGCGAGCGCGGTGACGGCGCCATCCAGTCCCGGCACGGTGCGGAGCGGCCTGCCGGACGGGATGGCCAGCAGCGTAACCGCGCGGTATCGCCCCACGGCAAGCGCACGGCCGTCCGGGCTGAACGCCACCGCCGTAACCGGGCCGGCAGGCGCGCCCTCCCGACCGTGATTTACGGGCGCCGCATCCGTCGCAGGTACTACGACAGCGGGCGAAAGGACAGCCATAAGGACGAAGACAATTCGTTTAGGAAAC
>DATGJU010000566.1:0-12662 GCA_035295045.1 Chthonomonadaceae bacterium | reverse complement strand
GCGGCCGAGGCCGCCAGGACGCGCCCAAGCCGACCGGCCCGGACGTGGGCGGGCCGAACCACCGTGCCCCGGAGTCCGGAGGAAAGGGCGACCATCACGGGATGCCCGAGCCGCCGAAGATCGGGAGCGGCTTCTCCATTGGCGACGGCTTCATCGTTACGACCGCCGACGTGCTCTCCGGCATGAAGAACCCGCTGGTGATGACGGAGGATGGCCGCCGCATTCACGCCACCGTGTCCGGCATCGATCCCGAGATGAATATCGGTGTGCTCAAGCTCGCCGCCGGCATGGAGATTCCCGGCCTGAAGCTCGGCCACTCCAGCAGCGTCTACCCCGGCCATTTCGCCATCTCGATAGGCAATCAGTATGGCCACCTCAACTCGGTCGCGCTTAACCTGATCGCAGGCGTCCGCGACGACGGTTTCCCCGCGGGCGAGCACTTCTACCCGAGCGTTATCCAGATCGCCGGCACCGTCGGCGTAGGCACGAGCGGCGCCCCGATCCTGGACGTGCATGGCGAAGTAGTGGGCATGGTCGCCGGCATTCCGTTCGGCGACTGGACCTACGCGCCCTTCCCCAACGGCCCGCGCAGGCCCGAATCCGGGCGGCGCAATTCGGCGGTCGTCAACACCGTGGGCGCAGGCCCCGGCCAGGGCAAGCCCGAACCCGCTCCGGGCGCGACGGCGGACCAGAAGATCGTCTTTCTGCGCCCGCCCGTAACCAGCGCCGGATTTGCGCTTCCGGTCGACGACATGCGGCCCGTGCTCGCCGGCCTTCGCCAGGGCAAGCTCGTCCACTGCTGGCTGGGGCTGGACATGGATCCCGTGCGAAAGCGCGAGGACGCGAACGGCACCGTGACGACGACCTGGTCTGTTATCGTGACCACGGTCTATCCAAACTCGCCCGCTTCGGCGGCCGGACTGCAGACAGGCGACAAGTTGCTGACCGTGAACGGCCGCCAGGTCGTGCGGCTCAACTCGATCCGGGCGGCCCTCCTGCGCGCCCAGCCGGGCGAGCCGATGGAGATCCGCCTGGAGCGCAAGGGCGCGCCGCAGACCGTAACGGTCAAGCTGGCCGCCCGCCCCGATAAGCGCTGATGAGGTGATGGGGTGACGCGGTGGCTGGGGCCTAATCACCTCAGCACATCATCACCTCATCACCTCATCACCCCCTCGTCCCCTCACTCGCCCTTCCGCAGGAACCCGCGCCGTTCCAACCACCGGGCGCACATCGCTGGCCACACGGCCAGCGCGGGATCGCCCGCGCCCAACCCGATGCCGTGAGGGCCGTGCTCGAAGCAGTGCAGCTCCACGGGAACGTGCGCCTTGCGGCAGGCCATCGCGAAGAGCAGCGCGTTCTCCATCGGCACGACCGGATCGTCCGAGGTATGGACCATGAACGTGGGCGGCGTCCGCGCGTTCACCTGCTTCTCGTTCGACATCAGGTCGATCAGATCGGCCGCGGGGCGGTCGCCGAGCAGGTTTCGCCTGGACCCGGCGTGCGTGAACGGGTCGGTCATGGTGATCACGGGATAGACCAGGATCGCGGCGTCCGGCCGCGAGCTGACGCGATCCACCGGATCCGTCGCGCCGGCGTTTCCATCGTCGAAATGGGTGGCTGCGGTCGAGGCCAGGTGGCCGCCTGCCGAGAAGCCCATAACGCCGATCCGCTTTGCGTCGAGCTTCCACGCCTCTGCGTTGGACCGCGCAAGCCGGATCGCGCGCGCCACGTCGTGCATCATCACGGGGTGATGGTACCTCGGCCCGAGCCGGTACTTCAGCACGATGCCCGTCACGCCAAGCGTGTTGAGCCACTCGGCGATCGGCTTGCCCTCGTGCGGCGCCAGGCCGCCATAACCGCCTCCGGGACAGACCACGACCGCGGCCCCGGTCGCCCGTTCCGGCAGCGGCGCATAGATCGTCACGGACGGGATGTCGGCGCCTCCGGCGCCGATCGCCTCCGGGACCTCGCCGGAGTAGAGGCGAACCGTCCGCGGCGCCGGCGCCGCGGCGTCCTGCGCGAACGCTGGAGCCGCCATGGAGAGCGCGGCAAGACCGATGCAGGCCGCAATTCCAAGTGTGTTCAAAGCGCCCTCCTACAGCCAAGGAGATTTGCCCCTTGCGGTTGCGGCGGGATGGCCCGCGTCGCCGTATACCGGGGCGTTCGTATTATTGGCCGTGCGCCTACCGGCTTCCTGCGGAGGCTACGTGCACAGGAAAGGGGAGGAGCCGAACGGCTCCTCCCCTGGTTTGTGTTGGCACGTCGTACTTGCGAGTCCAACGTGTCAGGCGCGGTTCGCGCGCCGCGCTTCGGCGCGCTGCGCCTCCGTGCGGACCGCGTCCTTTGCCTTGCCGAACTCCTCCTGCACCTTGCCGGCTGCGCGCTTGGCCTTGCCTTCGATCTGCATTGCCGGATCGTCGGCGACGACGCCGGCGATGTCCTTCGCGCGTCCCTCGACCTGTTTCGCCTTACCTGCCACGATGTTTTTGTCCATCTCCGTGCCTCCCAAGGTCACTGGTTCGAATTCGGTCCGTTGCTGCCGGACGAATCCGACTTCGAGTTGTCGGTGTCGCTCGAACGGCTGCTGTCATCCGAGCCGCCGTTGTCGCCGTTTCCGGTCGTGTCGTCGCTGTTCCGCGATGCGCTGCCGCTCCGCGTCGTTCCGCTGTTGCCAGAGGTGGACCGCGGCGCGGCGGTCGTAGGCGGCGTGGCCGGCGGCGGATTCACGATTACGGGCGAAGAGGTGGACGGCTCGCTCTTGGGCACATTAACGTTAACATGCACGTTCGGCGTGGGCGACGTCGTCGAAGCGGGCGGGATGTAGTTGTTGGTCGTCGTGCTGGATGCCGGAACCGCCGTAACCGGCGGGTTCGTCGCCGTGCCCGTTGCGTAACCGGAGCTGAAGTACCAGATGCCGACGCCGATCAGCGCGCAGAACACGCAGAACGCCAGGAAGTAGAAGCCGAAGTTGGCGTTCGACGAGCGCTCCCGCTCGGTGGCCAGGTTCTCGCGCAGCACGGTGCTCTCCGTGGCCGACTGGGCCGCGTTCCACCTCGCGCTATTCGCGGCGGACCGGGCGGCGAGCGCGCTCTGCTCCGCCTCCTGCCGGCGCCTGGCCTCTTCCGCGGCGGCGGTTGTGGCCGCGTCGCGCTCGGCCGCGCTTCCGGCGGCCACATAGAGCGCCGCGTCCTTTTGGACCGCCTGGTCCGCCGCGACGTTAAGCGCGGCATTGCGGGAGGCCTCCGCCTCCTGGCGCCGCAGGCGCTCCGCCTCTACGTTGGGATCGATATTATCGTAGCTCATCGCTATCTCCTTGGTCTAGTCGTATGGCGCGATGCCAACTGCTCGGCCGCGGTGGGCGATCTCGTCAGCGCATCGGCCGCGTACTCATCGTCCGCGGGCGATCCGCGGAATAGCGGCGCTTGCCATCAGCTCGCGAGGCGAACTGCGTCCTGCGCCTCCTCCTGGCTCTGGAGCTTTAGAAAATGCTGCCGCAAAAGCTGGCGGCCGCGGTGCAGACGGCTGCGTATCGTTCCTACCGGGCAGCCGACGTGCTGCGCGATCTCCTCGTAGCTATATCCCTGTACGTCCGCCAGCACCACTGCTTTGCGGTAGTCGCCCGGCAGCGCCGAGAGCGCCCGGCGGACGCGCATTCCGGTCTCGGCGCGAAGATAGGACTGCTCCGGCATGGAGCTCGGCCGGTCGTCCGCGAGGCAGGCGAGCAGCGTCGAGCTGCGGCCATCGCGCGGCGGCGACGAGGATCGCCGCGTGCCGGATGCGCGGCTGCCCGTGCCATCCGCCTCCAGCGAGCAGACGGAGGCGTTCGCGTGGCGGCGCCAACGATCGATCGCCAGATTGGAGAGTATCCGGAATAGCCACCCCTCGAACGGACGCGTCCTGTCGTATCGGTCGAATGACGCCCAAACGCGTACAAACGCTTCCTGCGTAAGGTCCTCGGCGTCGGACGCATTGCCCATCATTCGGTATGCAGCGTTGTAGGCGCGGTGATATGTCCGCTGAAAGAGCTGCTCGAACTCTTCGGCGATCGATCCGTGGCGCTTTGTCGGACTTATTGCAGCGTTATGCATTGGCGCGATCATTCGTCTATCCTCCAGCGTCTTCCCAATCTGTTTCGGCAGCGCAATTTGTGCTTCGGACTGCGAACGCCGGCCGCCTGAAAACGTAGTCTGGTCATATACGAAGAGCGTTACGGTTGCGATGCGCCGTTCCGGCGGCGATCGCTCCATAACGCCCTGGCTCACATCGATCGACGCGGAGCCTGGTGCGCGGTTACCGATCGCCGCTCTCCGCCTGCGTCATCGCCTTAACACGAGTCGCCGACCGGCTCCGCACGCTGGAGAGACGCGCGGCGGCGCGGCGGTGTTCCCCTCATTTTGTTCGTCGGTTCTTCGCGAGACGCTGCCCACGGCTCGCGCGCCGGTGGGCGCCACGCGCCGCGCGCCGATTCCGAGTGGCGATTCCGATGCCGCAGTGGCCTAGCGTACGTGGCGCGCATTGGAAGGCGGAAGCTGGTCCGGAAACAGGATTCCGCGCCATAGCGAGGGAACAATGCGCGCGGCGCGGCTGTCCAAGCACGGGTAGTTACGCGCGCGCAAAGGGAGGCTGCAATGCCCATCGGCTGGTTTTGGCTCTCGTTCACAGCGTTCGTTCTCGCCTCGGCCGCGTTGCTCGTGGCGGGGTATGTTCTGCTGCGGATCGTCGGCCAGCTCCTACCGCTGCTCGATCAGACCAAGCACGAGATGATCGATCTCGGCGACCTCGCGTCCGACACCATGGGGCACGCCTCCGAGACCATGGACATCATAGAGGCGCGCGTGGAGCACACGCTGGGGCAGGCGGAGGTATCGGGTCGCGCGACCGCCGGCCAGGCGCTGAGCGTTGGAACGGCGCTTACCGGCATCTACATGGCCAGCCGTGCGCTCGGAGCGGTACGTGGAGTCTTTGCCGCAAAGAAGCGCCCGGCGAACCGCAAAAGCGGCTGGTTGCCTTTTGGAAAACGGTAGTTGGTAGCTGGTAGGCGGTAGCTGGCAAACGCATTGTCCAGCTGCCAGCTACCGACTACCAGCTACTCTTGAGCGGGGCGATCGGTGGCGCCATTCGGGTGGCCGCCGTTCCAGTTGTAAATGTTGTCGCCGATCCGGCCGAGAAGCGTATCGTGCGGCCCGTCGCTCCGGCCGTAGAACAGCACGTGCACCATGATGCCATGCCCGTCCGCCGCGACCAGCCCGAACTGGCCGCCGTGCATCGAGGGATAGGGCGAAAGACCGCCTATCCGGTCAGTCGTATCGCCGTAGAGATCGACTGCCCGGCCTGCGGTACCGCCTCGCGCGAGGATCGGATGCCGCGGGTCCGCGGCCATCCTGCCGGCTTCTGCGATGAGCGCCGTCTGCTCCGGAATCTCCAGATTGCCGAATGGAAACGGACCCGGCGCGAACTGGTCCCAAAACCTCCGGTTAAGTGCATATGAGGTGTCGATCGGATGCTGGTCCGCCGGATCGCGCAGGAGCGGATGCTCCGCGAACGGCTTGACGGGGTTGGTAGGGTTGCTGAAGGCCTCGTCCAGCGTTACGTAGGGCCGGACCTGTCGCGCCCACGTGACGGCGAAGCCATCCGGCATCCGCGCGACGGGCGGCGGCATCCGCTCATCCCAATCCTGCGAGTAGATCAGGCAGCCGCTCGCGACCCGCCGCATATTCGAAAGGCTGAGCGCCTTCTGCTGGCTCTCCGACTGCCACTTGAAGAGCGGGGGCAGCACGACGGCAATCGTTACCGCCAGGATGATGCCGGACATGATCCATCCGCGGCGCCCTCCGGGCCGCGGCGGCCGGGCGGAGACGTCAGGCGGCGCATCGGGGTCTTCTGCGCGCGATTCGGAGCCGCCGGCCGGTTCGTCTAATGCTCCCATTGGTAGCTCTGCAGGCGGCGCGCGCCGAGCCCGATCGGCGCCCATACCGCGATCGCGCTGACCGCGAGGTAGAAAATGACCGCGACCGCGAACGCAGTGCCGGGTCCCGTGCCGGGCGGCAGCCTTAGCGATACAAGCCAGGCCGTCGCGAACACGACGCCTGTGGCCAGAACGTAGCCGGTCGACGCGAAGAAGCCAAATATCAGCGCCCAGACGCTCACCCGGTGCGCCGGATTCTCGTAGACGAATCGTGGAAACGCCGCCGCAAGGCCAACTCCGAGCCCGCTCAACGCCGCCGCGGATACGACCACGATAGCCAACTCGGCCGCTACGGCGCCGGGGCTGGCGCCGAAAAGGACGCCGGCGACGACCGTTAGCGCCGCACCGGTCCCGGCGGTAAACAGGGCGCTCAGGAGAAACTTGCCCCAGATCACGTCACGGACGGTAACCGGCGCCGCCAATAGAATCCAGAACGCTCGGCTCTCCAGGCCGACGGAGGATAGCGAGAGGATGCTCGTCTGCATGAACAGAATGATGCCGACGATGATGGTGGAGAATACAGCGGTTTCGCCGTAGGCCCGGCGCGATGGCTGCTGGAGCATGAGGATGAACGGCACCACGTAGAGAATGAGCGGCATCGTCAGCTGGGAGAGCAGGATGCTGTCCCGTTTCAGGTAGCGCCAGTCCTTGCGCAACACCGCCAGCGTCGGGCTGCTCGCCGTGGCCTCTTCCCCCGCTGCCGCTTCGCGCTTCCCGCCGCTGCCCTCCTCGGCGAGGCTCGCCGCGGAAATCTGGCGGCCGCCGACCGCGACGCAGGCAAGCCAGAGGAGCCCCGTCAGTGCGACGATTTTGACTGCCGCTGCCGCGGCCGGGGCGCCGCTCGCTCGACGGGAATCGGACACTCCCAGCATTGCGTCGACGAACCAGGCGGACGGCATCGCCCTGGCGGCGCCAGACGCTTGGCCGGCATCCGCCGCCGTGGCGAACGCAGCCGTGCCGGCCCGAATGGGAAGCCGCGGTGATTCCAGGACGATAGTGAAGCAGGCCACGGCCGCCATCAGCGCGTTCAGAAGCGACACCGCCGAGCGCAGCCGGGCGGGACCGACCATGGAGAGGAGCGCCAGGAGACCGAGCGCCGTGATAAGCGCCGGCGTTAGAATGAAGAGCGAGATGACGAAAGGCATGGCCAGCCATCCCAGGGCCGTCAGGCGCAGCGCGATCCCCGCGGCCACGAGCACCGGCACGCCGAGCACGAGGAACTGCAGCGCGTTGGTCACCGCGGCGTCCACCAGCTTGGCGGAGACGACCGCGCGGGCGGGCACCGGCGCCGAGAAGAGCAGGCTGTAGTCGGAGGACTGCAGGAGCGTGGCCGCGACGAACGGCGTCGAGCCGGCGAGCAGAAACAGGAATAGGAAGTAGAACACCTGATAGAGAGTATCCGGAAGTGGCGCCATCGCCGTGGATGCCTGAAACAGGAATAGAAACCCGGCCAGGATCGCGCCGAACATCGCGATGGCCAGCGCGGACATCCCAAACGCGATCCCCGGGGACCGCCGCAGCTGGACCTTGGCCATATTGACGATGCTGGCGATCCGAATTCTAACCAGGAGCAGAAACATGCGGGCGCATCTCCAGAGTGGGCCGGAAGGCGAGGGCGGGCCGGCGCCGCCGCAAGTGGCCGCTACCTATTTGCCGGGCCGGGCCGCTTATCCTGCGGCTCTATGTGCGGGCGCTCTGCCCGGCCGCCCCGCCACGGCGCGGAGACCACGCCGCTACCGGCCGCTGGCCGCCTTCGCAAGGGCGCGGCTCGGCCGCGCCATGGTCGCCGCCGTCGTCGTCCTCTTTCCGCTCTGGCTCCTTGCTGCTGCCTCGACGCCCGCCGGGGCGCAGGAGCCGCCGGTCATCTGTATCGATCCGGGGCATCCGTCCGAGGTCAATCCGGGATTTACCGTGCAGAACGGGACTACCGAGACGCACATCGATTGGGTGGTTGCCCGCGAGCTGGAAAAGCTCCTCTCGCAAAAGGGATTTCGCGTCGTTATGACGAAGTCTCGCGAGAAGCAGTTCGTCCGCAACAAGGAGCGCGCCCTGATCGCCAATCGCGCCGGCGCGGCGATCATGGTTCGCCTCCATTGCGACAGCAGCTCCTCCCGCGGTTACGCGCTCTACTACCCGGACCGGACGGGGACAAAGGAGGGCATGACTGGGCCTTCGGAGGACGTACGATCGCGCAGCCACCGTGCTGCGGAGACGCTCGCGAAGGCCATGCGCCGCGAGCTTGAGGGCCGGCTGCCGTTCGCCGGGGTCAAGGGAGATTCCAAGACGTTCGTAGGCGGTAAGCAGGGCGCGCTGACCGGATCGATCTTCTCCAGGGTCCCGGTTGTCACCATCGAGATGGTGGTCCTGAGCAGCCGGGCCGACGCCGCCTTTATCAAGCGCCCGGATGGGCAGGCTGCGATGGCCCGCGCCATCGCCGATGGCATCGAAGCCTTCGTCGGTGGCAAGCATCCCGATGAAGGAGAAAACTGACGATCGGCGACACTGCCGGTCCTGACTTAATGAGGAGTCCACGCATGGCACGGCCCGTCGCCGCAGTGCAGTTGATCGTATTCGGCAGCCGCTCGCAGACCGATTTCGCGTCCGTTCTGAGCGAGGTGGCGCAGGCCGGGTTCGCCGCCATCGAAGCCGGCAACCTGTACGAGACCCACGGCGAGAACATGGCCCTTCGGCTGCTCGCCGAGAACGATCTGACCGTCTCCGGCGCGCATTTCGGTTACGGCGAATACTCCAGTCCGGAGAAGCTCAAGAGCCACGTCCTCTATGCGAAGGCGGTCGGCGTAAAGCACATGATGTGCTCCGGCGTCGCGGACTCCAAGACCGCGGAGGGCTACAAGCAGTCGGCCAAGCTGTTCAATGCGGTCGGCAGGGCGCTGGCGGGCGAGGGGATAGCGTTCAACTATCACAACCATGCCTGGGAGTTCGACGATCTCGGCGGCACGAACGGCATGGAGATCCTGAGCCGGGAGACCGATCCGGACCTCGTGAAGTTCAACATCGACGTATTCTGGGTCTGGTACGGCGGCCAGGACCCGGCGGCGTTCATCCGCAAGCACGCCGATCGCGCGGGCTACTACCACTTCAAGGACGGCAAGCGCAGCTCCGGCCAGGACGGGAAGCCGCGCCCCGTCTTCCTCGAGCTCGGCAGAGGAGACGTCGACCTGCGCGCGGCCATGGCGGCGGCCCGCGATACCAATCCTTCCTACATCGTGTCCGAGCAGGACCGAACGGACCTGACGCCTCTGGAGGCGGTGACGGTGAGCCGCAACTACATGCGCGAGGCGCTGGACGTGTAGCCGCTCTGCCGGTCTCCTCTGGCGGCCCGCGCCGACGGCGAGGGGCGTCGCCCCATTGGCCCAGGGGGCGCAGCGGCCCAGACGTTCACGGTAACGCGCCGCAGCCGCCCGCGCTCGGCCACGTCCTTGCGAATGCTCTTCCCGTCGGCTATACTAGTGCGTGCCCGGAGCGTGTGTGCGCTGTCGCGAGCACGAGGCAAGGGGAGCGCATGCTTCGGGCGGAAGAGCAAATAGGCCCCTATACACTGATCCGGCAGCTCGGCAAGGGCAGCTTCGGCTTTGTCTGGCTTGCTGAGCGGCGCGGGAAGTTCCTCACCACACAGGTCGCCGTCAAGATCCCCATCGACGATGAGCCGGACCTCGAGGCGATCCGGCAGGAAGCCCAGAGCTGGCTCCAGGCGTCCGGCCATCCGAACGTCCTGCCCGTCCTCGACGCCGATGAGTACGAGGGCCGGATCGTGATCGTCAGCGAGTATGCGCCGGACGGATCGCTGTCCGACTGGCTCCGCCGCCACGATGGCAAGGCGCCCTCCCTCCAGGCGGCGCTGGACATGGCATGCGGAACCCTCGCCGGTCTGGAGCACCTGCACAGCCGGCGCATGATCCATCGCGACCTCAAGCCCGGCAACGTCCTGCTCCAGGGCGAGACGCCGCGCCTCACCGACTTCGGCGTGTCTCGCGTGCTGCAGGCCTCGGGCTCGACGCGCGTCGCCGGTACGCCCGCCTACATGGCGCCGGAGATGTTCGACGGCGTCTTCTCCGAAAAGACGGACCTCTGGGCCGCCGGCATCATGCTCCACAAGATGCTGACGGGCACGCTTCCGTTTACGCAGCAGGGCTGGGGCGCGCTCTACGCCGCCATCAAGGAGGATACTCCTGCGCCGCTGCCGCCGGAAATCCCGGATGAGATCTGCGCCGTGGTCAGTCGCGCGATGACGAAGGACCCGGCGGCGCGGTTCGACTCGGCACGGGAGATGCGACTGGCGCTGACGGATGCCGCCGCGCGCGTCCGCCTGACCGACCGCGCCGGAGGCTCGCCCGGACTGCGGGATGAGCGGACGCACGCCCTTACGCCAGGCCCCGTCTCCGTTCCCGGATTCGATGTCGGCCAGAACGGCCCGGCCGATTCCGCGCCGCGGCCTTCGGTCCGGCCTCCCATTCTTCCGGCAATTCCATCCGACCCGCCCTCCGGCTCGTCCGCCAGCGGGCGCGGCTCCGGTTCGGCGTCCGGTCCTATCGTGCCAGGGCTCGATGGAAGCATTCGCGATACGCCCGCGCCCGGCGCGAGCGCGAGCACGCGGGCCAACGAGGGGCGCGACCCGGGGAGCGGCAGCTCGCGAAGCGGCCTTCCTGCGGTACCCGCGCTGGACGGAAGTATGTCCCGCGCGGGAGCCGACGCCAGCGCAGGCTCTCACGACGGAGGCTCCGGATCGCAATCGCCGCGCCAAGGAGGCCAGGACGGTACCGGGTCGGAGTCGCGGTCATCCGTGCGAGAGTCTGACGCAAGCGGATCAGATGGCCGATCGCCAGCCGCGGAGGGAAGCGGCTCGGAGCGTCGTCCCCCGGCCGTTCCCGGCCTCGATGGCGCCGCGCTGGAGCGTAGGCAGCCCACGGTGCCTGGCCTCGAGGGGAGCGGCTCTGGGCGCGTGCCGCCGACTGTCCCGGCGCTGGATAGCAGCGGCTCGCAGCGTCCGCCACCGGTCGTACCCGGCCTAGATTCGGGATCGGCTCGCCGCGCGGCGCCCGAAGTGCCCGGCCTGCAGCGCAGCGACTCCCGCGTCGATGCGCCGGCCGTCCCGGAACCGGGCAGCGGCAGCCAATCTCGCAGCCTTGTGCCGCCGCTCGTCCCGGATTTGGCCTCCTCCGGGGACAAGCTGCCGGCTGGAACGGGCTCCCTGGCCGGCGCGATTCGGCCGCCGGCAGGGTTCGACTCCGGCGCATCGCGAACGACACCGGGATCCAACCTGGCGAGCGATGGGATGCAGGGTGGCTTCGCGCCTCGCGTACCCGGCCTCGATTCGGGCTCGCCGCCAGCCGCCACGGGAGCCGCCGGCCGCTCTTCGTCGAAGGGCTCTGGGCGGCATGGCGGCTCTGCTGCGTCGTCCATGCGTATTCATATGGCCGATGGCGCGGCTATGGCATGGATCGCCGCCGGGGAGTTCGCGATGGGCGATTCAGATCTTACGGAGAATCCGCGCCGCCGTGTCGCGCTGGACGGATTTTGGATATACCGGGACCCGGTCACGGTAGCGATGTTCCGGCGTTTCTGCGCCGCGGCGGCCCGTGAAATGCCGGACGCGCCGCCGTGGGGCTGGATCGACGACCATCCCATGGTGAACGTACACTGGAAGGATGCCGTGGAATACTGCCGCTGGGCGAGGGTCGCGCTGCCGACGGAGGAGCAGTGGGAGAAGGCGGCTCGCGGCGCCGACGCGCGACGGTTTCCCTGGGGCAACGGCTGGGACCAGAACCGCTGCCGCTGCTCCGTGAGCAGCCACGCCGACGCACGGAGCACGGTAATGGTCGGCGCGCACCCTACGGGCGCCAGTCCGTATGGTGTAATGGACATGGCGGGGAACGTATGGGAGTGGTGTCATGAGGCCGCCGACAGCGGGGGCAAACGTGCGGGCGCTTCCGATTCGCCGCGACGCGTGCTGCGCGGAGGCTCCTGGGCAAGCAATCTGCCCTACGAATTCAGGACCTCGTTCCGGCAGCGGCAGTTTCCGGAGTACATGTACTTTGCGGTGGGCTTTCGCTGCGTTCTTAACGCCGACAGCGCATAGTTAGCGGGAAGTCCGCAGATAGGCAATATGGCAACTGAAGTGAGTTCGCGGCTCGCTCTCCGGCGCGCGGGCCGGGCAGACCGCTGGGCGCCGGCGTGCGGACTTGCGGCCTGCGCCGTGGTACTGGCCGCGTTTACAATTGCGGGCGTGCTCGCCGGCTGGCGGCACGGCCCCCAGCGGAATCTGGACATCGATCCACGCCCGGTGATCGTTTCGCTGCGCCAGCTCGGCGATCTCCACACCGTCAAGATGACGATGAAGGACGTTCTCCGCACGAGTTCCGAGCAGGACGCCGACGGCTGGCTGCACGGAATGCCCGGCGCGGACGCGATCGCGCACTGGGCGACGCACAACCAGGCGCTCGTGGTCGCGGAGGGCAGCGTGGAGGCCGGGATCGACCTGTCCAGGATCTCCGACGCCGACGTAACGCGCGTGCGCCGCGCGGATGGGACGATGACGCTCCGCGTTCGGCTGCCTCAGCCCGACGTCTATCCGCCCAACGTGACCGTCCGCGTCGAGAGCGCCGAGGCCGGGCTGCTCTGGCGTGACGATAACATCGTGCCCAGGGCCCAGGCAGAGGCCGCCGAGCGCTTCCGGGAC
>DATGJU010000565.1:0-10877 GCA_035295045.1 Chthonomonadaceae bacterium | reverse complement strand
CGCCGCCTACGGTGGCAGCGGCCGCGCCGATGGCCTCCTCGATACCGCACTCGCCCGACAATGCCGCCATGCAGCGTGGCGCGCGCGAGTTTCGCGCGCTGGTCGATCAAGGTCGCGTCCATCTCAACGCAGGCGACCGCGACCGCGCGCAGATCGAGAGTCTATGCGCCAACGGCATCTTCCTGTGGCCGGCGCCGACAGCGGTACCGGTCAAAGCATCGGCTCCCGCCAGGGATGCCGGCGACACGCTCGACGGCGAGCCTGCCGGCGATTTGATAGGCGGCGACCCGCTGGCATCGCGCTCGTCCGATCACGACCGCGGGATCCGGCCATCCGCACCGGCGCCCAGGTATTTCACGGAGCCGCCAAGCACCTTCTTCCGCATGCTCAACGTACTCGCGGAGCGCTCCTCGGAGTCGCAGCCCCTCACGATCACGTCTCTGCTGCGACCGCCGTATCGGACGGCGCACTACTACATGCAGAGCCCGACAAACCCCCACGCGCTCGGCATCGCGGTCGACATCGGCGCGTTCGGTGGGCACCCCCTCGTGACTTCCGATCCCGAGTCGGAGGTCCAGGCGGTCGTGGCGCTGCTGAAGGCCCTGCCGCCCGGCCGCTACCGCATGGGCCTGCCCAAGGCGCCCGACTCGCTCCGACCGACGGATCCGAGCTTTGTTCCAGCCGACCCGGCCGCGACCGAGGGCAATCCCACCGCGCTCGCGCCGGCCGCGGTCAGGGTCCGGTCGCGCACCCTGCTCGCCTCGCGAGGCGGCCGGCAGGACCGGTCCGCGCCTCCTCAGCCGCAGGTTCGCGTCGTCGTCCCGACCTCCTGGCCGTTCTTCCCGCCGCCACAGCGTGTAACGGGAGCGAATGGCAAGCTGGTGCTGGCTTTCGGCAACGAGCACTATGCGCCGGAGCAGGCCATTAACGACGCCCGGGTCCGCGACGCCCTGGCGGAGGCCCGCCGCCGCGGCGCGGACGTGTTCGCCGTCTTCCCGGACGGCGTCAACCACGTCCATATCGACGTAAAGTCGGCGCCCTGATCACATCGACCGCTCGGGCGCATGGATTGAGCGCGCGCTTCGTCCTGGCCGCCAGGCATCCACCAACCACCAGCTGCCAGCAACCAGCCGCGCGGCGATCCCACGGATAGATACGCGGGATTCGCCCCCGCAACAGCATCGCCCGCCCCAATAGGGCGGGCGATGCTGCGTCGGACAGCCTGTGGCGAGCCTGCCGGCGCTCAGTCTATTCCGAGCGGCTGGCTGAAGTGGTTGGTATCCGTGCTCTGGATGATTACGGTCCAGTTCCGGCCGGACATGTCGTCGGTTCGTATAACGCGGTCGTTCCCGGGATCCGTGACGTAGATCCGGAATACCGAGTCCACGAAAATGCCGTTCGGACTGCTGAACGTGCTAGGACCGTCGCCGAGTATGCCGAGCGCCACCCAGTTCGCGCCGGACATGTTGTCGAACCGCGTGATCCGGTTGTTTCCCGTGTCCGCCACGTAGATGCGGCCCGTGCCGTCCACGAAGATGCCCATGGGAGTCGCGAACTGGTTCACGCCGATGCCGCCGGTGCCGAGGGTGACCAGGTTCGTCCCGGTGATGTCGTCTATGCGGACGACTCGGTTGTTGCCGCTGTCGAGCACGTAGATGTGGTTCGCGGAGTCGAGGGCGATCCCCGTCGGGACACTGAACTGGCCCGCGCCCGAACCAGCCGTGCCGAAGACAACCGGGTTGGCGCCGGTGATGTCGTCGATCTGTACGATCCGGTTGTTGCCCGTGTCGGCGATCAGTATCTTGCCGGACGTGGTTTCGACCGCCTGTCGAGGCAGGTTGAGCTGGGTCGGCAGGCTGCCGAGCGCGCCGTATGTCGTCCAGTTCGCGCCGCCGATGCTGTCGACCCGGACGATGCGACTGTTGTTCGTATCCGCGATCAGCAGCTTGCCGGAACCGTCCACAAATACGCCCGAGGGACGATTGAACTGGTCCACGCCCGAGCCAAGCGTTCCTAGCGGAGTCCAGGTCGCCTGTGTGATATCGGGGATCTGCACGATCCTATTGCTGACGCCGTCAGACACGAATAGCGTCGGCGTGCCGCCCGATACGCTGCTGCCGCCGCCGCATCCCGCCAACGCGACAAATGCAAGCAGACCCAGCGCACCTCCCATTGGGATAAGGGCACGTTTCGATTTCAACATATTGTGATTACTCGCGATCCTTTCAGGGAGATTAGAGGGCGTTCCTCATCATAGACACTACCGGCGTGCATTTGAGACAGATTCTACGCTGCGCCCGGGCAATCCTCTACGCACGCGAATTGTCCGACCGCAATGCGCGCTACTGCTGACGGACCTCCACGGTCCAGTCGATCAGGTCGAGCGATGGATCGGGGTTCGCGCTGCCGAACACGTCGTTGTCAGACGGCTCGAATGCGGGCTGGCCGATGAAGTCGGTGTTCCGGTAGACCCGGTTCTGGGAGACATCCAGGACGACGAAGGTGCTCTGGCCCGTTGCCGTACGCGTATCGCCGAGCGAGTCGACCTGTTTGTTGACGGGCGTTCCGACGTCCGCCGGAATGACGTCGGTGGAGATGATGTTCATCTGCAGGAACCGAATGCTCTGCGCATTGGCCACCGCCTGGTCGGCCGGAAGCGGCGTGCCGTTCGAGTCGACTTCGAGCTGAGACAGGTCGATCTGGAACTGTAGCTGCTTACCGCTGCGCGGATCGGTCGGGTCCGGCCGCGTCGAGGTGACAGGGCTGCCCTCGTTGACGAATCCCGATCGGTTCGGGTCCCCGACCACGTGGTAGAGCGAGTAGCCGTTGTTGCCCGGCTGGAAGTTGTCGAACCTGACAAAGTCGGTGAAGCCGCCCGCGTTGGCGCCGGAACCCGTCGCGAAGCCGTTCCCGTAGGGCGGCAGGAAGACGGCAACAGGTCCGGGCGCGTTCTGGTCGCCGGCGTTGTTGAGGATGAAGAAGTAGTGCTCGTTCGGGTTGATGAAGCCGCTGTACGTGAGCGTTACGATGAGCCGCTTTCCGGAGAGCGTCGCCGCGCCGGGCGGCAGCCGCGCGCAGCCCGAAGCCGCCCCGATGATCCCCATTGCGACGGCTGCCGCGCCGCGCTTTAGCCCCTTCATACTCGGTTTCCCCCTGACGTTACGCCCGCCACCCGGAATTATAGCACGTTGGCGATTCACGCATGGCGCGCAGGCGGGAACGGTCCGACCAACTCCCAGCCTCTCCCACAAGCGGTTACGGACTTCTGCCTCCCCCTTCCCGCCTGTGGGAAGGGGATTGGGGGTTAGGTCCGGCAATTCAAGCATCGTGTGCAGGCGCGCCCGGACGCGTTCGCTGGAATAACCGTCAGGAACCCGACTGCGACACCGTACCCTGGCGAGTACCGGCGCCGGGGTCCCAACATGCAATTGTACATGGAGGCGAACGATCCCTATACGACCCTATGCATTGCAATGCCTGCCGCGGGAAGCGGGCCGCAGGCCTGATCACGCTCTCCCTTCTGGCATCCTTGCCCGTTAGCAGCATCGCTCAAAGTGCGGTATCCAAGACCGATTCGTTCCTCGCCGGAGGCCATGCCCCCGGCGCCGCCCGAATTCGCCTCATACGACGGACCCGCTTTGCCAGGCCGTCGAAGCGGCGTGGAAGTCGGGGATTGTCGTGGTTTGCGCGGCGGGCAACTCCGGCCGGCTCCAGTCCACTGCTGCATCCAGCGTGGACAACGAGGGCTACGGCACCGCCTATGGCTCGATCCAGGTGCCCGGCATCGACCCGTACGTGATTACGGTAGGCGCGATGAAGAACACCGACGTGGTGTTCGCGGCCAACGGCGCCTACACTTACATCCGGAACAACGACAAGATCGCCACCTACTCCAGCCGCGGTCCGAGCCGCGTCGACCTGGTCCTCAAGCCCGACATCGTCTCGCCGGGCAATCAGGTCATCTCGACGACGCGTACGAACAGCTACCCGTACAACTACGCGGACGGCACAAACCAGATACCGTGGCACGTGATCCTGCTCGGCGGCCTGCCGCTGCCGCCGGGCCTGAGCTCGGACATCATCTACTTTCGGCTGTCCGGCACGTCCATGGCGTCGCCGGTCGTGGCCGGCGCGGCGGCGCTGATGCTGAAGCGGGACCCGACTCTAACGCCGGACACCGTGAAGGCGCGCCTGATGATCGCCGCCGACAAGTGGACGCAGCCCGACGGGACCGGCAATCCGCTGACCTACGGCGCGGGCTACCTCGATATCCCCGCCGCGATCGCCTGCACGGCCGTCGCCCGGCAGTCGGCGCTCAGCCCGACGCTGAACGTGGACGCCGACGGCAACGTGACTATCAACATGGATGGCGCAGTCTGGGGCACGGACGTAAACGGCCTGCGCGCCGTGTGGGGATGACGGGCGTGGACGTTCTCCGCGCCGTGTGGGGCACCCGGGCAATCTGGGGCTCCAGCGACAACCTCCTTTCGGCGAGCCGCGCGATCTGGGGCTCGGCGACGATGGAGCGCGCCGTCTGGGGCACCTCGGTGTTCGAGGACCGCGCGGTCTGGGGCGCCAGCGACGCCGCGGCGGATCTCTCTTCGACCGCGATCGGCGGCGAGTAGTCGGTAGTTGGTAGCTTGTAGCTGGTAGCGGGCGGCTCGAAGCTGAATACGGGCGGCGTCCACCTGGACGCCGCCCGTATTCTAGCGAATCCGTCCGGGCGCGCGGCGGCGCCTGGGCCCGTGCGCCGACCGGAGTATCAGTACGGAGTGCCGGTGGCGCGGCCGGCGCGCAGGGCCTCGGCGTACCACTCGAGCTCGGCGAAGAAGCGGTCGGCGGAGCGGCCCGGCTGTTCGCCAAGCGGGGCGCCGGCCTCGTCCAGGAGCTGCGTGACGCGCGGGAACGGGAGCAGCGACGGAATGCTTGGCATGCCCAGCTCGCACAGCATGGCGCGGAGCTGCATGGCGGCGCGGACCCCGCCGAACGCGCCTGGCGAATAGCACGCAATGGCGGACGGCTTGAAGAAGTACTCCTCCAGGAAGTAGTCCAGCGTGTTTGAAAGCGCCGGCGGGATCGAGTGGTTGTACTCGCCGGAGACGATGACATAGGCCTCCGCGGACCGGACGATTCCGGCGACCCGCTCCAGGACCGGCGGAGCGCCGCCGGGCGCGTACTCCTTGTACATTCGGTCCAGCAGCGGCAGCGGGTACTCGATGGGGTCGATCAGCGTAACGACGTGTCCACGCGACTCGAGCGCGTTCACCACGAACCGCGCGACGCGGATGCCCAGCCGATCTCGCCGCACCGTGCCCAGCACGACGGCAACGTTTAGCGGCACCTTCAATCCCTCCCCTGCTCTTCGAGCGCCCGGCGCAGCGCGTCGCCGAGCAGCCGGTCGACGTACGGCGAGGCGGGCGCCTGCCAGTTCGAGACGGCGACATACTGGCGGCCAGCAGCGTGCCCAATGACGCCGCCGCAGTGGTTCGTCATGCCGCCGTGGCCGAGCACGGGCCGGCCGCACTCCAGGCCCACCTGAAAGCCCTTGCTGTAGAAAGCCTCCGCGGCCGGATCGAAGTCTGAACGGCGGCGGCAGTGCTCCGGCGGCGTGGCGATCTCCGCCAGCGCGCGGGTCGAGAGCGCCGGCGACGCCGATTGCAGGTTCGCGATGAGCCTTCCCAGGCCGAGCGCGGTGCAGGCAAGGCCGCCGGCGCCGTCCGAAACCTCCGTCGCGTAGCCGTGATACGCCTCGCCGTAGACCCGTCCGCGCTCCTGACACTCCGGCAGGAAGGAGACGTAACGCTCGGTGCTCGTCTGGTAGTAGGTGGCCTCGTTCGCGCCCCGCGCCGCGTCATCCGGCTCGGTCTGGTTCCTGGAGACATAGACCTCGTCCGGCGCGAGCCCAAACCGGGCCATCGCCTCTGGAAGGAGCTCGCCAAAAGGCCGCCCGGCCGCTGCCTCTGCCACTCGCGCGAGGAGGACGAAGTTCGCATTGGCGTACTGGTACCGCTCGCCGGGATCCGAGTCGAGCGGCGCGTTGCCGAGGGCGTCGCGCGCTGCGTCCGCACCTGTCGGTGTCCGCTCCAGGCCGTGCTCGCGGATGAGGCAGCGCTCCTCGCGCCATGCCGTGTACGCAGCGACGGCAGGCAGGCCGGACGTGTGGTCCATCAGATGCCGGGCCGTGATCCGGCCGATCCGTGGATCGGGAGACGCGTCGCCCGTCGGCGCCGGCGTGATGCCGATGGTGGCCAGCAGCGGCAGGATTGGCGCATCGAGATCGAGCGCGCCGCGATCCGCGAGCAGAAGGGCGCAGAGCGCGGTCACCGGCTTGGCAAGGCTGCCGCATCGAGTGGCAGTCGTCGCCCGGAACGGGCGGGTTCCAATGGCGGCCCAGCCGTATCCCGACGCGAAGACTATCTCGCCGTCTGCAACGATGCAGATGCCCGCGCCGACGATGCCGTGCGCCTGCATCGCGGCGTTCACCGCGGAATCTATGGCCGGATGGTCGCGCGCGCCCGGCCATCGCGCGGCAGGCGCCGGCAGGCGGCGCCAATCGTGCCCGGCTATCACGCCCTGCGGCAGCCCGGAGGCCGCCAGGGCGTCAGCTCTTGCCGGCAACGTACTCCGCCTGCATCCGGTATATCGACCGGATAACGATTATGGCCAGGACGGAAAGCACGACGTCCAGGACTTCGGAACTGGCCATCACGGCGAGCGAGGTCTGCGGGTCGCCGCCCCTGTCCGTAACATCCATCCGGCTGACAATGGTGTCGACAACATTGGAAACGATCCAGAGCGCCCACCACGCCTGGACAGTCGCCAGGCCGGTAACTGACGTCCAGTTCGACGGCATCCGGCTGGCGCGCCACAGCTCCGCCATCGCCTGATAGGGCCGAAACAGGTTCATGATCGGCACGAAATGCCACCCGAACGCCCACCCCGGCGTGAACGTGAGACCTTGAGCGCCGAATGCGCGGACGTTCGTGTTCGCCCGATACACCCATATACACCAGAGCACGATCGCGGTGATATAGAGGGCCATCTGCGCGAGGCCGGCGAGTCCCCTCCACCCCAGCAGCACCCGCCCGGCAGGTTCCAGCGAACTATACCTGTCGATATTTGGAATGATGGCGACTTCGAGCAGAGCGGCTATGCCGGCCAGCACGGCATACAAGGAGATGAGCGAGACCAGCGCGACAGTCAGTCCCTTCAGATCCTTGGCGAACGCGCGAGGCATAGTCGCGGCCGTCCCGAATGTGTACGGCCCGGTCGCCGCCGCGCCGTAAGGGCTGCCGAACACGGGCGCATCTGGGCGTCCGCCGTAGCCCTGCGGCGCGCTGTGCGGCGCGAGCGCGGGCGGAGCGGCCCCCAGCAGCTCCACGATCGGCCGCCACTCCGGCATGCCGTCGAGCCAGAAGATCGCGCCGGCGGGAATCCTGCCCTGCTGCCAGAGCCCGCGAAGCTGCTCCTCCCAATACTGGACTCGCGTTCCATCCGGAAACGCAACATACACCATTCGCATAGGTGCGTCCTCCGCCGGGCTTGAGCCGTTCGCATTCGCGGTCTGAAACCGCTCCGCGACGAATTCGGCCTGCGCCCGGAATCGGCGTGATTCCGAAAGGATCACGATGGCGAGCAGGGCGAGCGCGACGAGCGCCTGCCGTATCGCCGTCTACGAATGATAGTGCGGTGGTTCGGCAGCCCTCCCGCGGCCGGCGAGAGTCCGGCGCCCCTCAATCTATGAACCAGGCGCTATCCCGCCGGGCCGTAGATCGCCGGATCGACGCCGGACCAGGGCGGGCGGCGCTCCAGCAGGCGCCGGCCGACCGGGCAGGTCGCATCGTGCGCGCCGGGCAGGTACCCCAGGCTCATCAGAAACTCGCCGACGATCTCGCCGCCCGTGAAGCGAAAGGTGCGCTTGAACAGCTTGAGCCACTCGGCCTTCGGCAGCGGGTGGTGCGCCTCCAGCCACCCGTGAAACGAGCCGAACTCCGGCCGCAGCGCCACAAGCACGCCGGCGTTGTGAATCGCGGCCGCGACCTTCAGCCGGTTGCGGATGATGCCGGCGTCCGAGAGAAGCCGCGCGACGTCCTCATCGCCATAGGCCGCCACGCGTTCCACGTCGAAGCCGTCGAATGCGGCGCGGAAAGCGGGTCGCTTCTTCAGCACCGTTTCCCATGAGAGGCCGGCCTGGTTTATCTCCAGAATGAGCCGCTCGAAGAGTACGTTCTCTTCGCTGGACGGAAATCCGTATTCCGTGTCGTGGTAAGAGATGTGCGGCTCGCGCGCCCGGTCCGATTGGATGTAGTCGCAATAGCTCATCGTAGTTTTGGGGTTCTCGCCACGGCGCCTGAAGCCCGGGGCTCGCCGTCCGTAATTCGCGAATCATGAATCGTGGCGCGTGTCACCGGCCACGAGGCTCGCCTCACGCCCCGCGATGCCGGCGGCGGCGGACGGCGGACTTGTCGACAGGTATGGGCTTCAGGAAGGAGGACAACCCGCGCGCGAACGGCGTCTGGATGATACCGTATAGGCGCGGCGTCGCCGTCTCGCTGCTGTCGTCGAACAGGCCGGTCGTCAGCGGACCGCCATAGACGGCGCCTGTATCCAATCCGACCTTGTTAAGCTGGATACGGGGCTGCCAGTCGCGCTGCGGGCTATGGCCGAAGACGACGAGCCGGCCGTCGAAATGTGCGTGGCTGGACAGAAATGGCTCACGGATCCAGAGCCGCGGATCGATGCCCGGACGGACCGGCTCCCAGGTCTGGCCGGGAGCGAGAACGCCGGCGTGGACGAAATGGTACCGTGTGGTAAAGTGCTCCATCACGGTATCCTCCAGAAAGCTCCAGTGAGCATCCGGGATACGGGCCAGCCAGCGATCGACGGTGGACGCAAGCAGCTCCACCTGCGAGGGGTTGAGCAGTATCTTCGAATCGTCCGCGACGGACCGCCACTGTCCAAGGCCCGACGCGCCGTACGATGCCAGCGCCTCGATGCCGCCGTTGCGGAGCCAGGCGACCGCGACCGACGCTCTTTCTGTGGCAGGCGCCGCGACCGCCGCGCGCAGATCCAGCATAAGCTGCTCGTGGTTGCCGCGCAGGAAGATGGAGTCCGGCCGCTGCTGCCGCCACTGAATCAGAAGGTCGATGACCGCACGGGAGTTCTCGCCCCGGTCCACGTAGTCGCCAAGGAAGAGTACGGTGTCGTTCGCCCTGAGCGGCAGGTCCGTCAATTTCGCGAGCATGGCCTTGAGCATGACGTGCTGGCCATGAATGTCGCCGACTGCGTAGATCACGGTGGGTTCGCAGAGCTCCTGAGACGGTGATGCCGCCGGTAAACGCGTCCGGACCGCCGGCAGAGCCGCGCAGAGTCGGCTCGGCCCGGCGAATGGATCGACTAAGAGCGGTCATGGTCTATTCGTCGCCGCCGGGCCGTTTCCTTCGTCACCCCAAGATTAGCAGCCGATTCACGCCTTTTCCGGCCGGCAGGGTAGGAATGCGGCCCGCGGCCGGGAAACAGAGGCGCATGGCGACATCATTGGGCGATACCATCGACTCCGCAGAGGAACGCGCGCCGGCGGACCCGGACGCGAAGCAGCCTCACGGGCTCTGGGCGCGCCTGATGCGGCTGCGCATCGGGGTCGTGCCGCTGCCGGTGTTCGCGCTGCTGGCGGCGACGCTGGCCGCGCTTGCGGCGCTCCACCGCGTGCCGGGCGAGATCAATACCGTTCTGGCGATCACCGTCGTCGGCGGCTTCGCCTGCGCGGAGGTCGGGAATCGCCTGCCCGGGCTGCGACGCGTCGGCGGCGCGGCGATCCTGGCGACCTTCGTGCCGTCCGCGCTCGCCTACTATCACCGCGTGCCGGCATCGCTGCTCCAGCCGGTCGGGGAGTTCTACAAGAGCACCAACTTCCTCTATCTGTTCATCACGGCGATCGTGGTCGGCAGCATCCTCGGCATGGAAAGACGGACGCTCATCCAGGGGTTCTTGCGGATCGCGGTACCGCTGGCCGCAGGCTCCGTGGCGGCGGGACTGGTGGGCGTGGGAGTCGGCACGGCGCCCGGCCTCGGCGCGCGGCACACGCTGTTCTACGTGGTAGTCCCGATTATGGCCGGAGGCGTCGGCGAGGGAGCGATCCCGCTGTCGTTCGGCTATGCGGCAATCCAGCACACGACGGAGAAAGCCGTCTTCGGCGAGGTCCTGCCCGCGGTGATGATCGGCAGCCTGACGGCTATTCTGCTCGCGGGCGCGCTAAATCTGGCCGGCAAGCGCTGGCCCGCCCTCACCGGCGAGGGCCGCCTGCAGATGGAGCCATCGGAGGCAGCCAGCCAGCGATCCGCACCCGGCAGCCACGGGCCTCAACCGTCCGCGCGACAGGTCGAACCCCGTCACGATACCGCGAACCACAAGCCACAAGCCACAAACCACAGGCCACAAACTTCCGACGTTGCCGCCGCAGGCACCCTGGCGATCGCGCTCTACATGGCCGGAGTGCTCGTCAGCGTGCGGAGCGGCCTGCCCGCGCCGATCGCAATGCTGTTCCTGGCCGTCGCCGCGCAGGCCGCCGGCCTCGTGCCGGACGAGCTGCGGCGCGGCGCGCACGCCATCTACGAGTTCTTCCGCGAAGGCGTGGTCTATCCCCTGCTGTTCTCGGTCGGCGCGACCATGACGCCGTGGGACAAGCTCGTTTCGGCGATGCGCTTAGCCAATGTCGTCACGATCGTCGCGACTGTCGTGACGCTGATGGCGACCGGCTTCCTGGTCGGCCGCTGGGTCCGCATCTATCCCATCGAAGCGGCGCTGGTGAACGCGACGCACAGCGGGCAGGGCGGTACCGGCGACATCGCGATCCTCACCGCCGCCAACCGGATGGCGCT
>DATGJU010000564.1:0-5386 GCA_035295045.1 Chthonomonadaceae bacterium | reverse complement strand
GTGAACCAGCGCCAGCCACGTCTCGGCGCGCACCTGGGCCGGCGTCGCCTTGTGGTCGCCGCCGATCGCCGTGCATTCGATGCAGTTCCAGACCAGCTTGCGGCCCTCCGTCCATTTGGCCAGCCGGTCCAGCCCCTTGGAGACGTACCAGAGGTCGTCGCCGACCGGCTTGAGGTTGTCCGCGACCGGATAGACGTCGAATGACGTGATGTCGGATCCCTGGACGTAGGTCGCGTAGTCGTCCAGCTTCGCGCCGGACCCGCGCCCAAGCCATCCGTCGTTCGCCACGCCCTGGCCGAGATTGAGCATTACCGGCCGCGTCGGATCGGCGGCGCGCATCTGCTTGTACTCGTCCACGATCGTTTGCGGCGGAATACAGGGCCCGTAGCCCTTCTTGCCGGTCGCCGGGTCGGTCACTTCCTGGGCGTTGTCCGGCTCGTCGCCGTGCATCCAGCCGACGATCGTCGGGTCGTCGATGAACTCCAGCGCCCGGCGGCTCTGCCCCACGATCACCGGCATGCCGGCCGCTTTGAGCTGCGCGAGCTGCGCGGCGGTCGGTCCCTGCCAAAGCGCGACATACAGGTTTATGCCGGCCGCCTTGTATGCCTTCGCCTTGTCCGGGCTCTGGAGCCACACCGCGATCGGGAAGTAGCCGGGATCTGCCGGCAGGCCGCGCTTCCACTGCGCGTAAGAGGGAGCCGCGGGCCGGGCGTCCTGCGCGATGCAGGCCGCGACCGGCAGCGTTGCGCCGGCAAGAAGTAGGGCAAGAGGAAGTCTCACAGCAAGTTTCACACGGATGCTCCTGTGCGCCGATTATGCTCCCATGCGGCCGGGCAGCGGCGCTGCTGCTGCGCGGCCAGCGAGTCGGGGTCTATTCTGGGCGCGCCATCGGGCGATCGCACGCTCCGCGCTAGAATGCGCGCCGAATTGACCGCCGTCAAAGCTGCGCAATCGCGGATTCCGCACACCTGTGACGCACGCGCTCAGCGCGATCCACTGCGCGGACGAAGCGCCGGGCATTATATCTGATCTACAGCATGTCTGCGCAGACCGTGCCGCGGCGCCGTAGAATCGGTCGCTGAACGGGATCGCCACATCGAAGTGGAGATTCTACGCGGCAACTACGGACTCCTCGCAGCCGTTCCGCGCGGGCGCGAGGCGGGGCCGCATCCTGGCGCGAGCGACGGCACGCCTCAACGCATCCGCGCGCCGCGATGCAGGGTTGACCGCCGGCAGCGTGGAAAACCGGCGGACCAGGGACCAGAGGAGGCTCAGGATGCTCACCGGGATGCTGCTAGCCCTGGCGATGACCGCCGGCCCGCAGCCGATCGCCCTGCACCCGTCAAACCCGCGCTACTTTCTGTTTCGCGGCAAGCCGACGATCCTGCTGACCTCAGGCGAGCACTACGGCTCCGTGCTGAACAGCGACTTCGAATACGAGCGATACCTGACCACGCTGAGAGGCGACGGGTTCAACTACACGCGCATCTTCTCCGGCTGCTACTGCGAAGACCGACGGTCATTCAACATCCGCGATAACACGCTGGCGCCTGCGCCCGGCCGCTTTCTCTCTCCCTGGGCGCGCAGCGGAGAGGCCGGCTATGCGAACGGCGGCCCGAAGTTCGATCTGACACATTGGGATGAGGCCTACTTCCGGCGTCTCAAGGCGTTCTGCGCGGCTGCCGGCAGGCGCGGAATCGTCGTGGAGATCTCGCTCTTCTGCCCGTTCTATGAAGACAGTATGTGGCATCTCAGCCCGATGAACTCGGCCAACAACGTCAACGGCGTCGGCAACTGCGCCCGCACGGAGGTGTACACGCTAAAGCACGCCGATCTGACGGGCGCGCAGGATGCCATGACCCGCAAGATCGTCCAGGAGACGGCCGGTTTCGACAACGTGTTCTACGAGATTTGCAATGAGCCCTACTTCGGAGGCGTCACGCTCGCCTGGCAGCGGCACATTTCGGAAGCGATCGCGGACGAGGAGCAGAAGACAGGCGTCCGGCATCTCATTGCGCAGAACATTGCCAACGGCTCCGCGAGGGTGACCGACCCCGACCCGAACGTCTCAATCCTGAACTTCCACTACGCCGCGCCGCCTTCGGCCGTCGACGAGAACGCCGGTCTCGGCCGCGCGATCGGGTTCGATGAGACCGGCTTCCGCGGCAGCAGCGACCTGCCGTACCGCACCGAGGGATGGGACTTCCTCATGGCCGGTGGCAGCCTCTACAATAATCTGGACTACTCCTTCACCGTGGCGCACCCGGACGGCGCCGCGCCCGTGGCGCCGCCGACGCCGGGCGGCGGCGGGCCGGAGCTGCGAAGGCAGCTGGCCGTGCTCCGCCGCTTCTTCGCCGATCTGGACTTCGTCGAGATGCATCCGGCGAACGAGGTGATCGTTAGCCGCACTCCGCAGGGCGTCTCCGCTCGGGCGCTCGCAGAGCCTGGCCGCTGCTACGCGGTCTACGTCAAGTCCGAAGAGGCGGCATCGCTCACGCTGGAGCTGCCCGCCGGCCGCTACGCGGTGCGCTGGCTGCACCCTGGAACGGGCCGCCACGAACGCACGCGCACCACGACGCACGCCGGTGGCCGGCTCGAGCTTGCGGTCCCGCCCTACGAGGAGGACATCGCCCTGCGGCTGGACCGGAAGTAGGCGCACGCCGCCCCCAGATACCCGAATTGCATCGCCGCCTTGGACGGTGCTAAGCAATTGTACCGACGGCAACCGCAATCGCGTCGCCCCCTGCCCCGGCAGTCCTGCCCGGCCTTACCGCCGACCAATGCTATAATAGGGTGCGCAGCCCGCAAGGAGCGAACAACATGGCTCAGCTAGACACGCACAGGCCAACGGGGACTCTTCGTGGAACATGGGACGAAGTGCTCGCTCACCGCGATGAGATCCCCAAGACGTCATAGCCGTTCGACGCGAAGGACAACGAGACAGCGAATGGACCGAGATCCAGAGCCAGACAGTATCAACGCGGAAGCCGGCGCCATCAATCGCCCCCGGACTTCCGACCGATCCGCGCCGGGTCACGCCCGCGACTACCGGTGGCGCGCGGCGCCGCAGCGCTACCCCGACCCGGACGTGATCGTGCTGGACCCGCGGTTCGCGAAGATAAAGGTCGGAACGGCGGTGATAGAGCGCCTGTTCACCGGTATGCGCTGGGCGGAGGGGCCGGCCTGGTGCGCGGCTGGCCAATACCTGGCGCTGAGCGACATCCCCAACGACCGGCGCCTGCGCTATTTCCCGGACGATCACCGGACCGGTAAGTTCCATGCGCCCTCCAACTACTCCAACGGTAACACGTACGATTGGCAGGGCCGGCTCCTCTCTTGCGAGCACGGCACGCGGCGGGTGGTGCGCTACGAGCACGACGGCTCCGTCAGCGTTCTGGCCGATTCCTACCTGGGCAAGCCGCTCAACGCGCCGAACGACATCGTGGTCCACCCGGATGGCGGCATCTGGTTTACCGATCCCGGCTACGGCTCGCTCTACGACTACGAGGGCTACAAGGGCGAGCTGCACCACAAGGAGGCCGTATACCGCATCGACGCGGCCGCAGGCGCAATGCAGTTGGTTCTGGACGACATGTTCATGCCAAACGGACTCTGCTTCTCGCCGGACTACAACCGGCTCTACGTCGCGGACTCCGGCATCTCGCACTACCCGGAGGCGCCGCGCAACATCCGCGTGTACGACGTGCGCGATTCGGTCAGACTGACGAATGGGCGGGAGTTCTGCTCGATGGCGCTGCCGGCGCCCGGCGGCGATCTGCTCGGCCTGGCGGACGGAATCCGGTGCGATACGGAGGGAAACATCTGGGCGGCGGCCGGCTGGGCGGGTGCGGGCTACGATGGCGTGCACATCTTCGCGCCGGACGGCGAGCGGATCGGCCAGGTCCTGCTGCCGGAAATCTGCGCTAACGTCTGCTTCGGCGGCCCTCGGCGCAACCGCCTCTACATGGCCGCCAGCCAGTCGCTCTACTGTCTTGCGGTAGAGGCGCGCGGCGCGCACATTACATGACGGGGCGCCTACCCCAACCCCCCCCCGCGAGGGGGAAGGGGCCTTCCTGCCCAAAGTGCCTCCCGTAAGCGGGGAGAGCGCCTTCCTACCGCGGTCCACTATGCTGGACTGCGTCCTCCCGCAGAATGGCGGTCTCGTACGGACGGGTCCAACTCCCAGCTCCCTACCGCGAGCGGAAAGGCGCAACTCCGGACGCTCCCCCTTCCCGCTCGCACGAAGGGGGTCGGGGGGTTAGGTTAGTCCGGCCTCGCCGCGAGCGGGAAGGGGGTCGGGGGTTAGGTCACTCGGGCCGCGCCGCGAGCGTCGCATGCAGCGTGAGCCGCTGGCCGCCGCGCAGCACGACGACCTCGACCTGGTCGCCTGGCTTGCAGTCCTGGAGCGCCAGAGTGTAGTCCTGGATTCCCTTCACAGTCGTGGCGCCGAACTTGACGATGATGTCGCCCGCCCGCAGGCCCGCCTTCGCCGCCGGGCTGTTGTCCCGCACGCCATTCAACTGGACTCCCTGGACCTGAGCCGCATAGTCCGGGACGCTGCCGAAGTAGACGCGAAAGCCGGGCGAGCCGCCGGGCGCCGGCACGTTGATCCGCTGGAACGTCGGGCGCGCAGCCGCGTTGGCGATCCGTTCGGCGCAGTCGGCCACCATCGCGAGCACCTTCACCTCGCCCTCGGCATTGATCTTGTCCGCCGTATCGGTCGAGGTGTGGTAGTCGGAGTGGCTGCCTGTGAAGAAGAACAGGACCGGCACGTCCTTGCTGTAGAACGACTGCTGGTCGCTCGCGCCAAAGCCATCGTCGCTGCGCGCGAGCTGGAAGCCCGCCGAGCGGTTCGCCTCCGTCAGCAGCGAGCCCCACTCCTTCGCCGTGCCGCTTCCGATGACGATCAGCTTGTTCTCGCGAAGCCGGCCCACCATATCCATATTGATCATTGCAACCGTCCGCTCAAGGGGCACGATCGGATGCTTCACGTAGTAGTCGGAACCGAACAGGCCAAGCTCCTCGCCGCTGAAGCACATAAAGACGATCGAGCGCTTCGGCCGCGCCGGCCGGGAGGCGAACCAGGCGGCGAGGTCCATGACGCCTGCTGTGCCGGAGGCGTTGTCGTCCGCTCCATGGTGGATGGCGGATCCGCTCGATCGGTCGAGAGAGCCCGGCCCTCCCATGCCGAGGTGGTCCAGATGCGCGCCGATCACCACGACCTCGCCCTTCAGCGCCGGGTCGCTGCCCTCCAACAGTCCAGCGACGTTCGCGGTTACCTTTTCTACCTTCTTAACGTCCGCAGTGAGACGGACCTGCACAGTCGTCGGCGTCGAGACGATCCTCTCGTCGTTCGCCGCGTGCTCCAGGTCCGCAAGTGAATTGC
>DATGJU010000563.1:0-7544 GCA_035295045.1 Chthonomonadaceae bacterium | reverse complement strand
GACGCCGTTACCGCGGAGGCCGGCAGGCTGGCCGCGCGCGGCAGCTCGGTGCTGTTCCTGGTGGACAACGACCCTATCTACTATATGGCGTCTGGAGCACGGTCCGAGTTTCGGTATTCGCCGCTGTTCCAGAGTCTGCTTACGCGGGGGCTGGAGTCCGACACCGAGCGGAAGTTTCTGGCTCGCAGAATTGACTACGTCGTGATGCCACCGCTCGACCCGTTCCGGCCGGACGGCGAGCTGGCGTGGGACGCGCGCGTTTCGCTGTGGCGGGTCGTCACGCGCTGCTATGCGCTGGACCACCGTTGCGGCGCATACGAAGTCTGGAGACGGCTATGAGCGGCGCTAAGACCGATCCAAGGCCGGTATGCGGCAGTGGCAAGAGAGGCCTATGCGATAGCTCCTCCCGTGGAGGCGCCCACGACGTGACATTGAAGCCGGAGGTCCGGGCTGGAATCGCGAAGCTGCAGGGGCCGATCCTTGTGCTGGGCGCGAGCGGATTCGTCGGGGCGCACGTCCTGCTGTCACTGCTTGAGGTTCGGTCCGATGTCGTCGGGACCTGTTCGCGCCTGCCGGCGTGGCGCCTGGCCGGGGTGCCGGACGCGCAGGTTCGCGTTGTCGACCTGCTGGTGGAGTCTAACCTGGACGCGCTCCTCGACTCGGTCAATCCGCGCACGGTGTTCGACTGCGTTGCGTACGGCGGCTATTCGTTCGAGCGGGACAGCGCGCTCATCTACAAGACCAATTTCCTGATGATCTCCGACCTGGTCGCGCGGCTGGCGAAGCGGAAGATCGCCTGTTACGTCCACTCGGGAAGCTCGTCGGAGTATGGCGATAATGCCTCCGGGCCGGCCGAACGGATGTTCCCGGAGCCGAACAGCGACTATGCCGTATCCAAGGTGGCGACCGCCAACCTGCTCTACTTCTACGGCAAGAAGCGCGGGCTGCCGTGTGCGAATCTCCGGCTCTACTCCGTGTACGGTCCGCTGGAAGACTCTTCGAGGCTCATTCCGAACATCGTACGCCGGGGACTGGAGGGCGGCTACCCGGAACTGGTCAGTCCCGCGATCTCACGAGACTTCGTCTACATCTCCGACGTGGTTTCGGCGTTTGTCTGCGCCGCGCTCAATCTGACGGAAGAGCAGTACGGCGAGTCTTTCAACATCGGAAGCGGAAGGTGCACGACGATTGCGGACGTGGCCTGCACCGCGCGCGCCCTTTTCGATATCGAAGAGCAGCCGCGCTTCACCATGCCGGCGCGCGATTGGGACGTCACGGAGTGGTACGCCAACATCGACAAGGCGGCCACCTGTCTCCACTGGGCGCCGCGCGTAGCGTTCGAGGACGGTCTGCGCGAGACGGCGGCCTGGTATGAGGCACTGGAGGACAAGGACCGATATCACGGGCTCTCCAAGCAGTTCGAGCTGGACACGAAGCACAGCGTCAGCGCGATCGTCGCCTGCTACCGGGACGGACAGGCGATTCCCATCATGTACGAGCGCCTAAAGGCCGTATTTGAGGGCCTCGGCGTCGAGTACGAGATCATCTTCGTCAACGATAATAGCCCCGATGACAGCGAGGAGGCGATTCGCGAACTGACGCGCAACGACCGGCGCGTGCTAGGCATCTCGCACTCGCGCAACTTCGGCTCGCAGGCGGCGTTCCGCAGCGGTATGGAGATCGCGACGAAGAACGCCTGCGTGCTGCTGGACGGCGACCTTCAAGACCCGCCGGAGCTCATCGCCGAGTTCGTGGCGCAGTGGCGGGCGGGATTCGACGTGGTGTACGGCCGGCGCGTCAAGCGCGAAGCGCCCCTGCACATGCAGATTGCCTACAAGCTGTTTTACCGGCTGTTCGACAGGTTCTCCTACCTGCAGATTCCGCACGACGCAGGCGACTTCTCGCTGATGGACAGGCGCGTTGTCCGCGATCTGCTCGCCTGCCGGGAGCGGGACATGTTCATTCGCGGCCTGCGCGCCTTCGTGGGCTACCGCCAGACCGGCATCGACTATGTGCGGCCAGAGCGGATGTTTGGAACGACGACGAACAACCTGGCGAGGAACATCGGCTGGGCGAAGAAAGGGATTCTCTCGTTCAGCGATTCGCCGCTCAGCATACTTAGCTACGCGGGGACCGCGCTGCTCCTCATATCGCTAGTGCTCGGCGTGGTACAGGCGGCAGGGCGCATTCTCTTTCCGCATGCCACGCCGCAGGGCATCACGACGGTGCTGCTGTGCGTCCTGTTTTTCGGCTCGCTCAATCTGTTCGCGATCGGCGTGGTGGGCGAGTACATCGCCAAGATATTCGAGGAGGTGAAGCAGCGTCCGCACTTTATTCGCCGGGCGATCATCCGGCACGGAGAGGTTCGCGCCGCCGCCGAGACGCAGGGAGGCCAGCAATGAGCGCCGGCGTAGCGGATGCGGGCACGGGGGCCCGCGCTGCTCCGGCGGCTGCGGCCAGCGACGGCCGCGCTGCTCCGGCGGCTGCGGCCAGCGACGGCCGCGCTAATCTGGCGGATGCGGGCAGGGATGGCCGCGCTGCGCTGGCGGATGCGGGCAGGGAGGCCCGCGCTACCTTGCTGGCTGCGCGCAGCGACGGCCGCGCTACGTCCGGCGTGGTAGGCGCGGAGGCTCGCGCTATTGTTGCGCGTGCGGGCCGGGACACCGGTCCTTCCGTTGCCGCTCCGGACATGAACGACTGCGCTACATTGGCGGATGCGGACAGGGACGGCTGCGCTAGCTTGGTGGCTGCGGGCAGGGATGTACGCGCTACGTTAGCGGCTGCCGGCGGTGCGGTCGGCGCTAATTCAGACATGCCGAGCAGGGACGCCCGCGCTGCTTTTGCGCTGCGCGGTTTCGGTGGGGCGCGCCTCCGTGCGCGGCGGACGGTTCGCGGATCGGCCGGGTCCGGCCGCCCCCTATTTGATGCCGCGATCGGAGCCGGCGAATGATCCAGGTCCTGGAGGCGGCGACGGCGGCGCGCGCCTGTCCGATCTGCGGCGAAGGCGCCCCGGGCCGGCTGTTCGCGGCGGCAAACATCGATTCCAGCCGGCTCGACGAGTTCGCCTTTTCATCGCGCAAGACGCCGGAGTTCATGCACTACCGGCTGCTGGAGTGCGCGGTCTGCGATTTGGTCTATGCGGCGGAGGCGCCGACGGCCGCGTTTCTGGAGCAGGCGTACGACGCGGCGGAGTTCGCGAGCGCGGTCGAAGCGGAGTTCGCCAGCAGGACGTATGCGGGGGTCGTGCGAAGGCTGCTGCCGCGGCTTGCGGACCGCCGCGGCGCGCTCGACATCGGCACAGGGGATGGCTGCTTCCTGGAGCGGCTGATCGAGCTCGGCTTCGAAGACGTTGCCGGCGTCGAGCCGTCCGAAGCGCCGATCCGTGCGGCCCGGGCCGCCATCCGCCCGTTGATCCGCCACGGGCTGTTCGACGCGGCCGATTTCGCCGCGGGCAGCCTGCGATTGATCACCTGTTTCCAGACCATCGAGCATGTCGAAGCGCCGCTCGATCTGGCCGCCTCGGCGCTCCGGCTCCTGCGGCCGGGCGGCGCGCTCGTCCTCGTCTGCCACAATCGCCGCGGCGTCCTCAACTTGCTCCTCGGGGCGCGCAGCCCCATCCGGGATATCGAGCATCTGCAGCTCTTCTCGCCGCGGAGCGCAAGGCGCCTCCTGGAGCGCGCGGGCTTCACGAACGTCGATGCGCGTCCGATCGTCAACCGGTACCCGCTGGACTACTGGCTGCGGCTGCTGCCGCTTCCAGCCGGCGTGAAGTCGCGCCTGCGGGCCGCGGCCGGCCGGTCCGGGATCGGGCGCCTCGTTGTGCCGATGGCGGTGGGCAATCTTGCGGTGGTGGGGCGGCGGCCTGGATAGGGGCGGCGGACGCTGGCGCGAGGCGCCATGTCATTCTTTCATTGTCTACTCAGAAGCGGCATTTACGAGCGAATCCCGTATGAAAGATCCGCCGAATGCGGTAGTTTCGAGATCGGATCTCCGCTCAGGAGCGCCCATAGATTGTAACCGGGGCGGCGCTGGGCGCGGTCCGTCGACAAGCGGGCGGGCGTTTCAGAGTGTTCCGTTAGGGCAACAAAACGGCCCGATTGCCTTCATTTTCTGCACGTTTGGCCTTGAAACCGACACGATTTTCACGGCTCTTGGCCTTGTTCAAAGAATATTTTGACGAGCACTTGACATCGGTGCCAACTCAGGGTATTCTGATTGGCTCGCTGGTTAGTGCTCGGCCGCCCGATCCCGCGCGGACGGTCCGAGAATGGGCCGCAACATCCACGTCCTGCCTCTAACCTTCGACTTGACCGCGGATTCCTTTTCGTTGGAGGGATTCGAAATGTCTAACATCAACCCCGTCGAGATCGCCTGCCCGAAGTGTGGAGCGTCGTTCGAGCTCACGGAGTCGCTGGCTGCTCCCGCTATTGCGAAGGCCAAGGCCGACTCGGAAGCCGCGATCAAGGAGGCGCGCCGGCAGTGGGACGCTGCCTTAGAGGCGGAAAGGCGCGCCGCCGAGAAGCAAGCGCGCGAGCTTCGCGCCCAGCTTGAGGAGGAAAATCGAACGGCGCTGGATGCCGTGCGAAAGGAGGCGGCTGCCGCGGCCGCAGCGGACGCCGCGCAGAGGCTCAGCGCCGCAAAGGACGCCGCCGACGGCTACCGACAGAAATGGGCCGATGCGGAAAAGCGCGAGCTCGATCTGCAGCGTGAAAAGCGCGATCTCGAGGACGCAAGGCAGCGCTTTGAGCGCGAGAAGGCCGAGGCGGTCAACGCTGCGATTGACGTGGCTCGCGGCGAGGCACAAAGCGCCGCAAATGAGGCGAGCGCGTTGACGATCAAGGAGCTTACGGTCCAGCTTGGGAGGGCGCGGGATGATGCCGCCGCGCTGAAGCGGAAGCTAGAGCAGAAAGGTTCGCAGGAGCTCCAGGGTGAGGCGGCCGAACTCCTTCTGGAAGAGTGCCTGGCAGTCGCCTTCCGCACGGACCTAATCGAGCCGGTGAAGAAAGGTCAGCGCGGAGCGGACGTGCTCCAGCGCGTCAATGGCGCGATCGGCGCAGGAGACGGCTCGATACTGTGGGAGAGCAAGAACGCGCAGAACTGGAGCAACGACTGGCCCGTGAAAGCGCGCGAGAATGCGCGCGATTGCGGCGCTGCGGTTGTGGTTATCGTATCCGCGGTGCTTCCGAAGGGCCTGAAGTGGATATGCCACCACGATTCGGTCTATCTCTGCGAGCCTCCGTTTGCGGTAGCGCTTGCCATGATCCTGCGCGCCGGCATCATCGAGGTGAGCGCGGCGCGGATCGCCGTGGAGGGTCGGGCAACCCTTGCCGAGAAGCTGTGGGACTACGTGCACGGCCCGGCCTTTCGGGGACGGGTGCAGGGGTGCATGGAGGTCTATAATGCCCTCACGGACCTGCACAACAAGGACAAGCGGCAGACGCTCCAACGGTGGAGCGCCATCGAGAAGTCGCACATGCGCATGCTTGAAGCGCTGTGCGGCATCCGCGGCGATCTGCAGGGCCTGGGGGCCCAGGATAGCGCGGAACTCGAAGAGGCCGAGCCGCTGGCGATCGAAGCTGCGATTGTCGACATCGCGGAGCCGACTGGCGGCGAAGACTAGCAGCAGGAGCTGAGGGAAACGGACTGCCGGCGGCGAACAGGGTTCCATGCCGCCGGCGCCAACGCCTGTGGAGCAGATAGAAATGCCCGCCTCACTGGATAACACCTTGGTTGTTGCAATCTCGTCGCGCGCATTGTTCAACTTCGAGGAGGAAAACAAGCTATTCGAACAGGGCGACGAGTCTGCCTACATGGACCTCCAGTGGCGGCGCGTCGATAACATCGCGTCACCAGGAGTCGGTTTCAACCTCTGTCGCAAGCTGCTGGCGCTCAACGAATCGCCGGACAACGTTAAGCGTACCGAGATCGTCGTATTATCGAGGAACGATCCTATAAGCGGCCTCCGCGTGTTCAAGAGCGCGGCTCACCACGGTCTTGCCGTAACGCGTGGCGCATTCTTGCGAGGCGGCGACGTGTACCCTTATCTAGCGCCGTTTCGCGCCACTCTCTTCCTTTCGGCGGACCCCGCGGACGTGAAGCACGCGCTCGATGAGCGTATTCCCGCAGCGACAGTCCAAGCGCGGACAGCGAACGAGGACAAGCACCCGTTCGAGCTTCGAATCGCGTTCGACGGCGACTCCGTTCTGTTCAGCGACGAGGCGGAGCGTGTATTCCGAGCCCAGCAACTGGCGGGATTCAGACAGCATGAAGCCGAACATGCCGGCGATCCGCTGCCTGCGGGACCGATACAACCGTTCCTTCTCGCACTTCATAAGCTGCAGAGCTCGCTGCCGACGGACAGCCCAATGAAGATCAAGACCGCCCTCGTGACTTCCCGTGGGGCGCCCGCACATGAGCGCGCCCTGCGAACTCTTGTAGAGTGGCGTGTTTCGGTGGATAACGCGTTCTTTCTGGACGGCCTCGCGAAGACCGAGTTCCTGAACATTTTTTCGGCGGACTTCTTCTTCGATGACCAACTCGCCCATGTCGACCCGGCGGCGCAGTTCGTCGGCACGGGGCATGTCCCATACGGAATCGCGAATGCGCCTACCCAGGCCGTCATTGTCGAGGCGACACGCCAAACTGTCTCAACCCAATCTCTGGAGACCGAGTCCGATGTCTGAACCGAAGCCCTGGGGCCCCGACAACCCGCACCCGCTCTCGACGCGCAAGACCGAGCTCATCTGGGAGGGCAAGTACGACGAGTACGGCAATCGCCGCCCCGTCAGCCTGCCCTCATTTCCCCTGGTGATGCAGCGTATCGAGACCATCGACGCGCCGCGCGATCGTGCAAAGGCGCAGGGCGCGCTATGGGAGGAGACGAGCGCTCACCGCGATGACTTCCGCAACCGCCTCATCTGGGGCGACAACAAGCTCGCGCTGGCGGCGCTACTCCCGGAGTTTCGCGGGAGGGTAGACCTGATCTACATTGATCCGCCGTTCGATGTTGGAGCCGATTTCACGGTCGACCTGACTGTCGGTGAGGCCGGCGACGGCCACGTACACAAGGAGCAATCCGTGCTCGAGGCCGTCGCCTACCGCGATACTTGGGGCCGCGGCACTGATTCGTACCTAGCGATGCTCGAGGGGCGGCTAGTTCTCATGCGGGAGTTACTCAGTTCGCGTGGCGCAATAATTGTTCACGTCGGCGACAAGGTTGCCGGCCATGTCTCGAGCCTTATGGCCGATGTGTTCGGCCCCGCGAACTATCGGAATACGATCATCGTTCGTCGCGGTATTAAGAATGTGCAGGCTCAGTTTGCAAACGTGCGAGGACTTTCGGTCGGCAACGATTATCTGATTCTTTACACGAAGGCAGAGGCGACACGACTGGCCAAGCTGTCGCGGCCGGGCGCTGAGGCCACTCCTGGTAAGTGGGACACATTTTGGCGAGGAACTGACCGCGAAACAATGCGTTACGAGCTCTTCGGAGTCACGCCCCGTAGCGGCCAGTGGCGCTGGAGTAGGGCGCGCGCATACGCTGC
>DATGJU010000562.1:0-6707 GCA_035295045.1 Chthonomonadaceae bacterium | reverse complement strand
GTCGCGTAGGCGCCGGTGAAGACGCCGGTCTTGGTCCGCTCGGCGTTCTGGCGCTCGATCTCCGTCGCTTGGCTGGCCCGCGCGCGATACTCCGCGACCTCGGCGCGCCGGTCCGGCGTTGTAATCTCGTCTACCGTCGGGTGCTCCGGCGCCAGGACCATGAATGTAGCGCCCCAGAGCGTATCCGGCCGCGTGGTGAAGACCTTTATAACGGATTTTGTATTTTGGGTGTTGGACTTTACATCGCCCGCCCGATGTTCGTCCGCGAAATCCGGGGACGAAGCCGCGCCAACCCTTACCTCGAAGTCGACTTCGGCGCCCTCACTGCGGCCGACCCATTCGCGCTGCTGTTGCTTGATTCCCTCCGGCCACTGTATGGTATCCAGACCCGAGATCAGCCGATCGGCGTACGCCGTGATCTTGAAGTACCATTGCGGCATCGGCCGCTTCTCGACCGGCGTGCCGCAGCGCCAGCACTTGCCGGCGACCACCTCCTCGTTTGCCAGGCCCGTTTTGCAGGAGGGGCACCAGTTGATCGCGGTATCCGCCCGGTACGCCAATCCGCGCTTGTAGAGCAGCAGGAAGAACCACTGCGTCCAGCGATAGTAGTTCGGCAGGCTGGAGTTGATCTCGCGCGACCAGTCGTACGAGTTGCCGACCAGGGTGAGCTGGCGGCGGTAGTTGGCGGCGTACTCAGGGACCATCTCCTGCGGATTGCGCCCCTGCTTGATCGCCTCGTTCTCCGCCGGCTGGCCGAACGCGTCCCACCCCATCGGGTTCAAAACGTTGAAGCCCTGCATCGCTTTGAAGCGGCAGCAGACGTCCACCGGCACATAGTTGCGGCAGTGGCCGACGCTGATTCCCGCGCCGGATGGATATGGGAAGAACGAAAGCGCGTAGAACTTCGGCCGATCCAGCGATATGCTCGTGCGAAAGAGCTGGGCCTGCTGCCAGCGATGCTGCCACTTCCGCTCGACGGCGCGAAAGTCGTATCGGTCTTCGGCGCGCGGGTCGGCCGGCTGCGCGGGATCGGGCTGAACGTCGCTCACAATTATCCTGCCTTTGCCATGCCGTTGAATGGAAATGCGCGGAGGTATGGCGGTCCGTCCGAAGGGATTCGGGTCCCAAATTATACGTGGTTTCCGCCCATACGTCAATGAACGCGCGCTGCAGGCCGAGCCGGTGAGATCAAACCCGCGCTATCACGATCGAACACACAAGCTCGCGCGGCCGCATACGCGTCCATCTGGACAAGATGCGGCATTATCCGCTATACTGCACGTGCCCGCATTTTCGCGAGGTGATAGAGTGCCTGGCCGTCCGGAGACCAGCGTGGACAGGCACCCAGATTCGGCGCCGCCGCACACTGTCGATAGAGGCGCCGATCCGGGGCGGCGATTATAATGATTCCCGACTTAAGATGACCTCGCCACGGAAGGCGAACCGTGTCCGAGACCGCAGGATGGTCTCGCCATGTGATTTTTGAGGAAGGATCATGCAAACCATGTGTAAACGGGCTGAAGGATCGGGCACGCCTCCACGATCGCGCTGCTGGTCCGGCGCAGCGCCCGCGGCACTCCTCGCCGCGCTGGTCTGCGCCGCAGCCGTGCCCGCGCTGGCGGAGGGAGAGACCTCCCGCGCCACTCCTATCCACTTCTGGGCCGCCGGGCGGATGATCCCGCTCGCGACGCCCGCAATCTCCGTTGGACGCGACATCTATGTCCCGACCAGCGCCCTCCCTGCGGTCGGGGCGCACGCCACGCTCGGCACGAAGCGCAACGGCGTCACGGTCCGTCTCCGCAGCGGCCGGATCGACGTGCTGCCGTTCATTCGCCGCAACGGCGCCGTAATGATCAGCCTGACGGACCTCGCCGAATCGACGGACGGCACCGTGATCCGGCCCAGCGCCACGCCGGCCAAAGGCCTCAAGCCCAACACCGCCTATCTGCTGGCGCACATCACCGACGTTCACCTGAAGGCCAACGAGCTCCACGTCGTTACGAGCTTCCCCGTTCCCTTCGTCTCGAACACGGTATCCGCTGCGTCCGGTCGTGGCTACGTCGACTGCATCGGCGCCGTCGCCGCACGCGACTTCAGGGCGTCGCGGCTGCCTGCGGCGGAGCACCGCGCCGAGCGCGTCCGCGTCGGACAGTTCACTCCAAACATCGCCCGCGTCGTCGTAGACCTGGCGCCCGGCGTCACCCTCGAGCGCAACAGCACCGAAGGCAAGGTCACGCCGACATTCGTGGCGGCACTGGAGCCAGGCGGCCGGACCGTAGCCCGCACCGAAGTCAGCCCGCGCGCGGCGCATCGCACAAGCACCGACGGCGATGCGGGCGAAGTGCCACCGTCCACGCATCGCGTGCGCGGCAGCCAGACCACGATCCCCGAAGACTACGCCAAGGGCGAGGGCGATACGGGCGCGACCGGAACGACCGGAGCACATCGACGACCGCGCACCAGCGAGGCCGACGCGACCGACAAACCCCGCGCTACGACGACGCCGACGCGCACCGGCGAAATCCGCGGCATCGCCTACGAGTCGCAGGACAACCAGACCATCCAGATCGTGATCACGACGTCGCGGAAGCTCCGCGCCTATGTGCGCTACTCGGCGACCGCGCGCCAGATGATCATCGATATCCCGAACTCCCGCCTCAATCTGGAGGACGACCGCCAGAAGGAGCAGGACATCCAGCATCCGCTGGTAGAGGGTCTGAGCGCGTCCACGGTACAGAGCTCTCCGCGAGTACCGCCGCTGACGCGAATCACGGTCGACGCGCCGCGAATCGTCTCGACCTCGATCGAGTCGGACCGGACGCAGATCGTAGTCGAGATCACGGTACCGCGCACCAGCCGGCTGTTGAAGGGCCACCGCGGCAGCATCGGCGGCAAACTAGTCGTCGTCGATGCGGGCCACGGCGGCGCGATGACCGGCGCAAAGGCGCACGTCCGGAAGCACACGATCTACGAAAAGGACGTAACGCTGGCGATTGCGAAGCGGCTCCGCGCCGCGCTCGTGGCGCGAGGCGCGCACGTCGTGATGACGCGGGTTGGAGATAAGAACGTCGACCTCGAGGACCGTCCGGAGATGGCCAACCAGGTCGGCGCGAATATCTTCATCAGCATCCACAACGACTCGTGGGGGAAGGCGAACTCGATCACCGGCACCACGGCCTACTATCACGGCCAGAGTGCCGCGAGCCGGCGACTGGCGCGATGCGTCGAGAAGGAGCTGGCGGCGGTCAGTGGTCTGCGTGATCGCGGCGCCGTGTCCGACACCACGATGTATCCGGTTGGATTCTGCGTGCTTCGCGACACTAACATGCCATCGATCCTCTGCGAGGTCGGATACCTGAACAATCGCAAGGACCGCGCGAAGCTGATGGACTCCGCATTCCAGCGGCGCGTCGCGGAGGCCATGGCGAACGGCATCCGCGACTACGCGAACGGCGGCCTGAAGACGGCCCGCCGGCGCGCGAGGCGGTCCGCCATATCCGCGTAGGCGGCCGCGGAGCGGCAGGCGCGACGTCCCGATGGACGCGCAAGCGCCGAACCGAGCGCCCGCCCGCCGATGATCCCGGCCACGCTGCCGCGGATTTGTCTTACCCCGCAGTATCTCCGAGCCCCCGCCGGCGTCTTTCCCTCCAGGACACGCCGGATTCCGCGTACCAACGCGCAGATTCCCGTTACAAAGTCTGGACATCTTGCGAGAAACTGGTTATACTGTCGCAATTGCCGTAATTGTCCGCCCAGCAGCGGCCCGTGAAACTACAGCCTGGCGGGCATCGCAATCCGCCCCCGGTTGCGCCTCGTTTTCAAGTAAGGCTGGCGCGCATCTCGCGCGTCCGTCCCAAATCCCTTGGCAAAGGTAAGGTGCTATGGTGCTAAATCCTCGTAACGTTCCTGCCAGAATTGCGCGCTCGCGCGGCTTCATCCGGGTCTCAACACTTCGCTCGCTCGCCGGCTGCGTGGCGCTCGCCCTAGCCACAGGCCCGCTCTACGCGCAGAGCGCCAACCCGGCTGCGCAGGCCGATCTTGCGGCCGTACACTTTTGGACGGCCGGGCACACGGTCCCGCTTCGGGTCGCCGCTCGCAGCAACGGCCAGGAATCCTACGTGCCGCTGACAGCGCTGGACGCGGTCGGCGCGCAGTTTCGCCTCGTGTCCAATGCCAATGCGGCGCACGTCACCGCGAAGAACGGCCGCGAAGGCGACATCGCGATTACGCAGATCAAGGGCTTCCCGATGCTCGCCCTCTCGGAGCTCGCCAAAGTCCTGGACGCCTCGGTCGAGAGCACCGTCACGAACCACGCGGCGGGCGCTCCGAGACACGGCGCGGACACGGTCTACCTGCTGGCGCACGTTACCGAGGCGCGCGTGGATCGTGGGACTATCCACGTTCGCACCAGCTTTCCGGTACCGTTCCACGCTCGAATGTTCGCCGAGACGAATCCCGTACGCGGCTATGTCGATTGCGATGGCGCAACGGTGCCGGACGCCTTCAGGCCCGCTCCGTCTCCTGCGGGAGAGCGCATGGTAACGCGGCTGCGCGCCGGCCAGAATAGTCCGACGACCGCCCGCATCGTGGTCGAGTTGGCGGACGGATCGGCGATGCGCATCGGCGACTCGGACCAGGGCCTTACCGAAGCGGTCGCCTCCGTCTACTCGAAGTCGGGCCGAATGCCGGACGGGATCGCTCGCGGTTCGCAGGGCGGCCTGGCGCCGCCGGCTCCCAATCCCGTAGGCGGGCAGGCGGATAACCGGGGCGCCGGCCAGGGCGCCACGGTCGACCCGGGCTCCGCGGCCGCCGGCCTGGCAGTCGACGCTTCGCAGGCGGCTCCCGCCGCAGGCGCGCCCAAGAGCGCGGCGCGGGCGGCCGGGCAGCCGATCGAGGTGCGCGCTTTGAATGTCTTCCTCGACAGTGCGACGGAACTGCGCTTCGACGTAGCGACCGCCGGCAAGGTGCGGCCGATCGTGCGATACACGCCCGGTTCGACGGCAATGCAGGTGGATATCCCCAACTCGAGGCTTGCGCTGCCGGACGGCGAGGATCCGGAGCGGAGGCTGCAGCACCCGCTGATCGCGGGAATTCGCCTGGAGACGCTCCAGGGCTCCGGTCCGCCGGTCACGCGGATGACACTCGATACTTCCCGAAGCCTGGGGTACTCGCTCAACGTGAGTCAGGGCTCGTTCTCGCTGGAGCTGCGGCTTCCGCGAAACGCGACGGGCGTCCTCGCCGACAAGCTCATCGTGGTGGACGCCGGCCACGGCGGCGCTGCCTCCGGCGCGACCTGCGCGGGCGTTTGTGAGAAGAACTGCACGCTCGGAATCGCAATGAAGCTCCGCGCCGAGCTCGAGGCGCTCGGCGCCCGCGTCGTGATGACTCGGACGCAGGACGTCGACGTATCGCTCACGGACCGCTCGCGCATGGGCAACGAGATCGGCGCGGACCTGTTTATCAGCATCCACAACGACTCGAATGGGCGGGACAACTCGGCCTCCGGAACGAGCACCTACTTCCACAACAGCGATCCGAGCTCGCGTGCGCTCGCGGCCTGCGTCCAGCGGAGCGTGATGGCGGTGACGGGCCTCCCGAGCCGCGGCATCCTCTCCGACACGGTGATGTACAACAGCGGCTTCGCCGTGCTCCGCGGCAGCCGCATGCCGGCCGTCCTCTGCGAGGTCGCCTACATCAACAACCAGAACGACCGCCGCAAGCTCTGCGATCCGCAGTTCCAGCAGCGCGTGGCGATGGCGATGTGCGACGGACTGCGGGCCTATGTCGAGGGCCGTCCGGGCCGCTCCGCATCGACGGCACGCCCGGCAAAGGACCGCGGGGGGGACGCCGACGATTCGGCGGTCAACCATAACGGCGTATAGGATCTATGCTCAAACGACCACTTCTCCCGGCCGCGTGCGCTCTCGGCGCGGCGCTCTGGCTGGCGGCGGGCTGCAAACCCCCTCCGCCGCCGGCTACCTCTTCGCCTCCACCCGGCGCTTCGACCCTCCCGTCAGTATCGACGGGCGGGCAGGACGTGATCGATACCAAGCCGATCGCGGACGCCGTGGACGAAGCGATACAGGCGCACCCGTCTCTTTTTCCCAAGGGAACGGCGCTGAAAACGGTGACCGTTCGCGATCGCGTGGTCGCGCTCGACTTCAACTCCGAGTTCGGCAAGCTGGGCAATCTGGGCGACACCGTCGAGTCTAAGACGCAAAGGGAGCTCCGCGCGGCGCTGGCGCAGTTTGCGACCGTCGATAAGATGACGGTCACCGTTCAGGGTAAGCCGTACGACAGTCAGACAACCGATTGGACGACGCCGGTACCCGTTCGCCTCTCGCAGGAGGAGAAGGAGGCCGCCCTCCGGGACGGCATGAACTCGGACGACCGCCGTGACGGCCAGAAGGCTGGATCCGAGGCTGGCGAATCGCCGGGCGTGGGTCTCCCAATCCGTTCCGCCAAGGAGAGCGTGCGCCCGTGAACTCGCCAGATCCCCGCGCGCCGATCGGCGTGTTCGACTCCGGCGTCGGCGGCCTGACCGTCGCCAGGCGAATACTGGAGCGGCTCCCGCAAGAGCGAATCGTCTACGTCGCCGACCAGGCGCACGTCCCCTACGGCGGCCGCGATCTGGAAGAGGTGCGCCGTTTCGCCATCGGCATCAGCGCCGGACTCCTCGGCCTCGGCTGCAAAGCCGTCGTGATGGC
>DATGJU010000561.1:0-5875 GCA_035295045.1 Chthonomonadaceae bacterium | reverse complement strand
CTTACTTTCTGCGGACAGCGGCCGGGGCCTGGGAGGACGATTGGCGGACGCTCATTCCTCTCGACTCTGAACAGGAAAACCTTCTTGCCGCGCTTGAACACGGCCGCGCCGCGGCGCTGCCGGAGCTCTGGGCCGGTCTGGCCGGCTTCCTTATGCACTCATTCATGCATGGCAACAATCGGCTCGCGCTCCCCTGGACTGCGTATGCGCTCGCCGCGGCGCCATCGATCGCCGATCCCGACATGCGGTGCAGGCTGCGGTTCGCGGCCACGACGATCTTGACCGACGTCGGAGATTTCGCGGCCGCGCTGGACGCCGCCGCGGAGCTCAAGTCGGATGCGGAGGCGCACGGCTCAACGCTGCGGGCGCTGGAAGCCGACGCGTTGACCGGGTATGTGCTCTGCCGAAAGGGCGAGCCCGAGAGCGCGCTTGAGATCCAGAGGCGCACGCTGCCGCAGATACGCTTACTGGACGGAGGCGTCGTCCTGTGTCGCGCGCTCTCGCTTACGACGATGGCGCTGATCGAAACCGCCGTCGCGAAGATCGCGGCAGGCAGTTGCGGGCTCGGCGAGTACGTCGAGGCGGAGAGCGTGGGAAGGCAGTTGATCGAAGCGCTGCCGCCCCATTCCCGATTCTGGCCCACGGCGCTGCAGATGATGGGTATGACGCTGGCGGGCCAGCGCCGCATGATAGAGTGCTACTCGTTCTTTAAGAGAAGCCAGCAACTAGCTATCGTCCATCGAAGACTGGCCGTGCTCATGCTCGGATTCTTCGTCGAAGCGGAGGCGTCGCTGCTTGTGTGGGAGTTCGAGCGAGGGGCGCGAATGCTCGGCGCCGCGCTGAAGCTGCAGGAGCGCATCGCGTACACCGCGCCGACCGCAGACGAGACACGACAGAGGCTCATGGCCGCATTTGGCGCAAGGATGAGCAATGAGGCGCTCGATCGACAACTGCAGATCGGCCGCGCAAGCTCGCTCAGCGAGCTTGCGGCCGATCGCATCCCGGACTCCGCGATCGGGCGAGCCGCCGCGGATCCGCTAGTAGTCGATGCCCTTTAGGTAGTCCTGGGTGTTTACGTACTGGAAGCGCGTCGGGTTGCCCTCCACCAGCAGCGCGGCGAGCGAGGAGCTTGTCGTGGCGTGCCCTTGCAGCTCGTTATCCTGCACCACGGCTCGGTCGAACTGGTAGTTCTGGAAGCCCTTGCTATACTTGTCCTCGTTGTCCCACTGGTTGCGGATCGTATCGTTATGGATGTCCTCCAGCTTGTGGGTTCGGTCTATCCTCTTTGTCACGTCGTCGCCGATCTTGTGAATCTTGTCTTTCTCGACGTCCGTCTGCTTTTGGATCACCGCGCCGTCCTGCCGCCAGCTTGCGATGATGGCCTTCACGGTTTCGCGCTCCTTCTCCTCAAGCGGCTTTGGCACGATTACGGAGTCGATGCAGAACGTCCACGCGCCGAGCGCTCCGGGGCGGATTGTGCCGATGCGCAGGCTTGCAATCTGCGGGCCTGTGCCATCGTTATTGTCTATCTCCGCCTGAAGAAGCACTCCCGGCGTGCCCAGCGGTCCTGGCGGCAGGTCCTGGCGCGTAAGCACCTTTATCGTGGGGACCGGGGTGTTACTCATGTGGTGGATCTGCTGGGAGAGAGCGCGCCACGTATCCACCAGATCGCGGCCATACGGCACGGCGAGGATGGGCTGGCGGGTCGGATTCAGCGTCCGCAGCGAGGCGAGGGCCCGCGGGTTCGTGGGATCGACGATGTTCCGGATCAGGACGCCGAGCAGGACCTGCTCTCCGTTGGGGCCGGCTGCGCGTACGCCTCCGCGGACCGCGAGCGTAACCTGCCAGCCTTCGGGCAGTCCGACGCTGCCGGACCGGTCTGAGAATACGACCGTATTGAGGGGCGCCGCCTTTCCAGCCTGTATCCCCGATGCGCCCGGCGCAGGCGCCCCGTCGCGCTCCCCGCCTCCGCCCGCCGGATGCCAGGCCTCGCCGAGCATCTTGAGCAGCGTCGGAACCGACTTTTGGAACCGGTCCGCGTCGTCGTAGAGGAGGGCCGCGGCGGCGTCCTGCCCGGCCGGCTTGCACACGATCACCATGCCGGCGATGGGGGCCGGCGCGTTGAACTTCGGCGTCATCGTGAAGAACGCGGCGACGGAGTCGCTGGTGCGCGCCCGAAACAGTCTGCCGATCTGCGGCCTGTCTCCGAAACGGCTGTGGACGGTCCGCAGTATCGTGCCCAGCCCGTTCGAGATGGACTTCTCTCCGTCAATAGGCCCAAAGACGATATGGCCGACGCCCGGCGTATCGATCGTCCTCAACCCCTCGGCGCCCACCGCGCCGGCGGAAGCGGTGAGGCACCCTGCCGCGGCGATCGCCCCGAGTATTCTCCTCAAACGTGAGCTCATCTGCACACCCCTTTCACCGGTTCAGGCACGGTCCAATGCAGCTTTATAACGCGGCAGCATTAACCAGGCGTTAACGCGTCGCATGTCTTTCGCGGTACCCGGGCGTTAATGTCTGGTTAATGCGCGCCTGATACGATGCCGCGGTCAGGATTCTGCGAGGGTCCCGGAGCGTCATCAACCCCGCGCCTATCGGCAGCCCGCTCGGGTCCGCGACTGCGCAAGCCGGTCACTCCGGCTGAAATCGTTGGGAACAGGGGGAGACCGATGGGTGGATTTGAACACGACCGGCGGATCGCGGAGCTGCTGCTCGGGCGCAGGGAGGTTATTCTCGCGGCCGGCGGTTGTCTGGCGGCACTCCTGAGCGGATGCGGAGGCGGATCTGGCGGCGCGGGCGGCACAAAGGCAATCGGCACGACGGGCCGCGTTGTGCTCCCGCCCGGCGCAAGCATGGCGCATACGGGCACAAGCGTTGTGGCCGGCGGCTCTTTGACGACCCCCAGCGCAGGCGGCCAGTTCAACGCGGCTGTGTACACGCCGGAGCCATCGCTCGCCGTCCTGATCGACGGAAGCGGCAACAGCCTGCTGATGGGCTTCCTGGATCCGCAGTCCGGCGCGAACACGATCGATGCCACGAGCACCGCGGCTGCGCTGCTCTATTTCGCCATCGGCGGGCCGGTGGCGCCTATCGCAAATAAGGCGCAGATACTGCAGCTTCTGGCCGCGCACCCGGTTGTTGCGCCACTGGCGAGCACGATTGCGGCTCGATTCGCCGCCAATCCGCTGGCTCTCCAAAGCGGGGATGCGCAGGTGAGCGCTGCGCTCGAGACCGCGTACGGTACGCTCACCGCAAGCGTACTGCGGGCCGCCGTAGCGCAGCCGGCGCCCGGAGCGCCGCATGACGCCGGCCCTGCGGTGCGCCGAGCGGACGTTCAGCCCAACGAGCTCGTGCAGCCGTCGGGCCAGCAGAGCGGCGTCGAGGTAGTGCAGCCGGGCGGAAGCCTCGGCGTCCAGGCGATCAACCATTTTCGGCGGCGGGCGCAGATGTTCGTCTATCGCGTTGGGGAGGTGTCCACCGCGGGCGTGACGACCACCTATCCCACGGCCGTGCCGGTCGGCAGCCGGCTGGACATCTCGGCGACTACGGCGCTCGGCCTGTTTTCAACGCTCGACAACCTCTTCTCTGGAACGACGGCTTTCACTCCGGTGACGACGGCGCCCCAGCCGCTCTCCCTGCAGCCGAACACGAAGCAGACGAACTTCGAGGTCGTGGTGCTCGGCGCGTCCGGCAGCGACAATCCAGCATTCTTCTCGGACCCGAAGTACTCCCAGGTGTCCCAGACCTGGCTGGCGAACGTTCAGAACCTCAACCTCTTCACCGCTATTGGCGACGTGGCGCTCGGCTTCATTCTGGAGCTCTGGGGACTGCGGTTCGTCATCACGGATGCCGCGCCGGTCCAGGCGGTGCTCGACGGCCTGGCGACCATCCAAACAAAGGCCCCGACGATTGCGGAGGTGCTGGCCGTCGCACGAAAAGGCGGCTACAAGCAGGCCGTCATCGACCTGATCGAAGCCGCGGCCAGCAGCGACATCGTCAGCAAGCAGATGAAGGAGGCGCTGAAGCCCTACATTCGCCAGCTTGAAAACGATATCGCAGTAAAGGGGGGCGAGACGATCTCATCCAAGCTGATGGCGAGTGCGTTCCGCCTCATCAGCGCGGCCTTTACGCCTGTCGGCGTCACGCTAGGCCTTGGCGACCTGGCCGCGATCGCGCACGATCTGGCAGCTTCAAATCCCGGCGAGCTATGGACCGTGAACCTGGTGCAGCCGACGTTCTCGCTCTCGCCGCAGACCACGTCCGTTGCGCCGGGCGGCCGCGCCACGTTCGCGGTAAAGCTCCCGACGGACGTCACCGGCTCGTTCGTGTTCGACTGGTCGCAAAGCTCGCCGTTCGCCACGCTCTCCGCGAGCAGCGGCAAGGTCGGCAACACGCTTGAGACGACGGATACCTCGACTACCGTGGACCTCATTACGACCTCCTCCGACACCCAGCCGATTACAGTAACGGTGACCGCATTCGAGGTCGACGCGAAGGGAAACCGGACCCGGTTTGGCGTCGCATCGGCGACGGCGACAATCGGATTCGCGACCACGGAACCCGCTTCCCCCGTTATCGTAACAAAGGTACACACGATCCAGGTCGACGGCGTCGACGTGGTGAAGCCGCTGATCTACGGCTTCCTCGTGTTCGCCCAGCGGGCGGGCGCCACGGAGTACGTGCTCAACAACGTGCCACTCCACGCCTCCGAGATTTCGGCGAGCGTCCCCGTCATCGACCAGGCGCGGAATGACGACCTTAGCACGTTCGTGCCGTATGTCGTAGGCCAGAATCGCAACTTCTTCAATTTCGGCGGCGGTAGCATCGGTCTCCTGATCGATCAATTCGACGTATTTCCCGCGGACGAGCAGAGGTTTACGACGCTCATACAGCAGGAGCTTGCAGGCACGGACCCGACCGTGACGATCAGCTAGGCCGCGAACCTTTCTGGCAGAGCGGCGCGGCCACAGACATCGGGGAGCGCGGTCGTCCTTGATCGCATTGTGGCGAACGCGGAGATCGCAGTCGCGGGTGGGGCCGCGCTCCTGCCATGCCGGTACTGCGGACGTAGCTGCCTGCGGCGAGACAGGCGTTGAGGGGCGCAGTTGTAGTGCTTGCAGCGCGGGCGTCTCTGCCCGCAATGGGGTGGGCACGGACGCCCGCCCTATCGTTAGGGGGCGCGGAGGCCCGCGCTACGGAAGGAGGGCATGGATTGCAGGCGTTGCGCCGCGCGCCGTCGAATATGGCTGCCGGAACGTTCCGTTCGTTGTCTGGGAGCCCGCCTTGAGAAAACGTACGCTCTATACGATGTTTCGCGAGACCGTCCGTGACCACGCCGACCGGCCCGCGGTGCGGTTCAAGCGGCGCAAGCAGCCGGACTACACGACCTGCACCTACCAGGAGCTCGATGCGTGGGTCCAGCGGTTTCGCGGGGGGCTGGACGCGCTCGGTCTGCGAAAAGGCGACCGGATGGCGCTCGTCTCGCACGAGAATCGCGCGGAGTGGGCCGTGGCCGATTTGGCGGCGCAGTCGCTGGGCCTGATCACGGTGCCGATCTACGGGACGCTTCCGGCCGCGCAGGTCGCGTACTACTTGCGCGACTCGGAGGCGCGCGCCATTGTCGCGGGCGATTCCAAGCAGCGCGCCAAGATCGCCGAGTGCCGCGCGGAGCTGCCGGCGCTCGAGCACGTCATCGCGATGGAGGGCGAGCAGGCGGACCTGGACGCCGAGGGGTCGCTGGCCTTCGAGACGGTCTGCGGGCGCGAGGCGGACGGCCGCTCGAAGGCGGAGCTCGACGCCGCAGCCGAATACATCTCTCCGGACGACGTCGCAACGCTGATCTACACCTCCGGAACGACCGGCGATCCCAAAG
>DATGJU010000560.1:0-7762 GCA_035295045.1 Chthonomonadaceae bacterium | reverse complement strand
CGAGATCCCGGATGCCGTGCTCGATTGCCTCGTTACGAAGAAGGACCTGGGCATCCACACCGAGATGTTCAGCGACGGCGTAATGAAGCTCGTGGAGGCCGGCGCGGTGACTGGCCGGCGCAAGTCACTTCGGTATGGAATGATCGTAACGTCGTTCTGCATGGGCTCACGGGCGCTCTACGACTTCGTGGATAACAACCCGTCCATCGAATTCCTGCCGACCGAATATGTCAACGACCCGTTCACCATCGCTCGCAACGACAAGATGGTCGCCATCAACGGTGCGATCGAAGTCGACCTGACCGGGCAGGTCTGCTCCGACTCGATCGGGGAGCGGTTCTACAGCGGAATCGGCGGCCAGGTGGATTTCATGCGCGGCGCGGCGCGTAGCAGGGGCGGCAAGCCGGTCATCGGCCTGCCGTCGAGCGCGACGCTGGCAGACGGCAAGAAGATCTCGCGGATAGTAGCCAACTTGAAGCCGGGAGCAGGCGTGGTGACCTCGCGCGGCGATGTCCACTATGTGGTGACCGAGTGGGGAACCGCCTACCTGCACGGAAAGTGCATCCGCGAGCGAGCGCTCTCGCTCATACGGATCGCCCACCCGGATTTCCGCCAGGAGCTGCTTCTGGCCGCGAGAAGGCGCCATCTGATTCCGTCGCGTCACGGATAACGAATACGTCGAATGGATACCGTAAGGAGGCTCACCGTGTTTTCGAAAATCCTCGTTTGTTCCGACGGCTCGCCAAAAGCGCTCGAAGCGGCCCGCGACGCCGCGCAGCTTGCGCGAAAGTTCGGCTCGGAGGTTGTGCTGCTTAGCGTCTTCGATCCTTCGGTCGTTCCCGCCGCGACGCTGGGTATTCCCGGAGGGGTCCTGGAGACGACCGTCAACTCGGGCTGTTACGCCGACGAGACCCAGACCGCGGTCGAGCACGAGACCGGTAAGATGTTTCAGGAGGCCGGGGTCCAGTTCCGGGCACGCCGCGAGCTGGGGCATCCGGTGGACCGAATTATCAGCAGCGCACACGATGAAGCGGTCGATCTCATCGTCATCGGCAGCAGGGGAATCGGGGGGTACGAGCGGCTGCTGCTGGGCAGCGTTTCCGAAGGGGTGCTGCGGCATGCGCACTGCCCCGTGCTGGCGGTGCGCTGACCTGCATCGAGCGCGGCTTGGGCTTGCTTATTACCGGGGAAGACGAAGTATGGAACGATCGCCGGTCGCCGGAAGCGCCGCAGAGTCCAGGACGCTAGCCATGCCGGCCACAACCGCTAGCCTGGAGCGGCTTATCGCGGATCTTTCCGACCCGGCCGCCTACCCGCATCCTGCCGAGTCGATTCAAGTTGTACACACGCACATCTCGTGCGTGTTCTTGACCGGCGACTATGCGTATAAGATCAAGAAACCGGTAGATTTCGGTTTCCTGGACTATCGCATCCTGTCACGCCGCCGCGTATTCTGCGAACAGGACCTCATCCTAAACCGGCGGCTCTGCCCCGATCTCTACCTGAATGTCGTCCCCGTCACATTGCAGGATGGGCGGCTCGCTGTCGGCGGGCGCGGCGCCGTCGTGGAGTGGGCGGTCCAGATGCGGCAGCTGCGCCTGGAAGAGATGCTGTCCGAGCGGCTGGCCGCGCAGACGGCGTGCGCCATTGAAATCCAGCGGATCGCGGACGTTCTGGCCGGATTCCACGCGCGCGCCGCCTCGAGGCCGGACATTCGAAGCTGGGGCGCGGTCGGCGTCGTCGCGCACACCGTCTTCAGCTGTCTCGCGACGATGGAGACGCTCTCCGCGAGTCCCGGTTCGATCCACGCTAGCACCGCCATTCAACAGTACCTGGCCTCGTTCCTGACGACCGATCCGGCGCTCTTCTCGCGGCGCGCGGACGAGGGCTGCGTTAGGGACTGTCACGGCGACCTGCGCACGCAGAATATCTGCCTCGATCCACGGTTCGACAGCGGCGTCCAGGTATTCGACTGCATCGAGTTCAATCAGGAGTTCCGGTACATCGACGTCGCCGCCGACCTCGGCTACCTCGCGATGGACCTGGATCTCGCCGGCCGGCCGGACCTCCGGAAGGCACTGATCGACGCCTATCTCGGCGCCCGGCCGGACAGCAGCCTGTGGCGGATTCTGCCCTTCTACATGACTTATCGCGCCTGCGTGCGCGGGAACATCGCCCTGCTCGCCGCCGCCGAGCCGGAAATCCCGGAGGATCAGCGCCAGGCTCACCACGCTGTGGCGGCCGCCGCCTACGACCTTGCGCGCTGCTACGCCTGCCGGCGTGGCAGGCCGGCTCTGATGATAACAACCGGCCTCTCCGGATCGGGCAAGTCCAGCCTGGCGCGCGAGCTTAGCCGGCGCCTCCCGGCGATCGTTCTCTCGTCAGACCAGGTGCGCAAGGAGCGGGCCGGTGTTGCGCGCACGGATCGTCTGGACGATTCGCGGTACACGCCCGCGGAGCGCGCCGAGACATACGCCGAGCTGAACCGAAGGGCGGAGGCCTGGCTTTCGCAAGGCGAGCACGTTATCCTGGACGCCACGTTTCTCTCTGCCGGGGAGCGCGGCGCCGCGCGACAGCTCGCCGCAGCCTGCGGCGCCGAATTCTGGACGCTGGACTTGCGGTGCCCGGACGCCGTGATCCGGCGCCGGCTCGCGCTGCGCAGGGCGTCACAGGCCGATGCATCTGACGCGGGACTTGCCGTCTACGAGCGACAACTTCGATCCTACGCGCCCATTGAGCCTTCTCGTAGCGATGCGGCGTCCCTCGGACACCACCTCGTGATCGAGACGGACCGGCCCGCGCCCGAGGCGGCCGCCGAGGCCGTGGGGCGCTTCGCCAGTCCTCAATAGGTCGTGGGTTCCGGGATCGATCGGCGAGAACGTGACCGCGCAGCGAGGGAGCGCCCGGCGGCGGACAAGACCACGCAGATGACGGTAACGTGGGACGGGACGATCCTGGCGGTCTCGGCGGCCGCGCATCGGCAGGCGAGCGCCGGCGGACCGTTAGCGGCCGGTGTACGCGACGCGCCAGATCGTACCGTTTGCGTCTTCCGAAACGTAGAGCGCGCCGTCCGCACCGGTCGTAATCCCCACCGGCCGGCCGAACACGTCGGTATCGTTCACCACGAAGCCGGTCAGGAAGTCCTCGTACTCGCCGTTCGGGACGCCGTTCTTAAGGTGGATCCGGACGACCTTGCAGCCGGTGCGCGTCTTGCGGCTCGAAGACCCTCGAAGCGATACGAAGAGATCGTTTCGGTACTCTTTGGGAAACCGGGAGCCTGTGTAAAAGCAGAGCTGCATCGCGGCGGAGTGCGGCTGGAGCAGCACGTCCGGTTCGAGCACCGCGCGCTTTAGTTCCGGCCGCTGGCCCTTGAGCGTCGGCTGTTCGGTCGGCCCGCTGAAGTACCACGGCCAGCCGTAAAAGCCGCCGTCGACGACGCGAGTTACGAAGTCCGCCGGCAGGTCGTCGCCCAGCGACTCCCGCTCCTGGACCGTCGCCCAGAGCTCGCCTTTCGTACCTGGCCGCAGGGCCAGGGCGACCGGGTTCCGCATGCCTGTCGCCACAATCCTCTCGGATTGGCCGTCCGGAGTGAACTCGATCACCGCGGCGCGGCGGGCGTCCAGCTCGGGCTTCATGTCCTCCAGCGCGTTGTTGTGCGAGCCGACCGATACATACATCTTCCGACCGTCCGGCGTGAAGCAGAGGTCGCGGGTCCAGTGGCCTCCTCCGCCGTTCTTGCCGCCCGGGATGTTGTCGACGATGGTCTCGACAGGCCCTCGGGCCTCCAGGTCGCCGGACCTGTATGGGAAGCGGAGAATAGAATCCGGCTGCGCGATGTAGATGAACTCTGGATTCGGGCCGGGCGGATAGAATGCGATGCCGAACGGCTGCCGCAGCCCCTGCGCGAACACGGCGGCGGCCTCCGAGCGGCCGTCGGGCGCCGATCCGCGCAACACCCGTATCCGCCCCTGCGCGCTCTCGGCAACGAAGATGTCGCCGTTCGGCGCCGAGCGGATGAGTCGCGGGCCTGCCATGCCCTGGGCGTACTGCTCGACCTTGAAGCCGGCCGGCGCCTTCAGCGTGACGCCCTCGGGCCGCGGCACGACGTGCGGGTTGTTCCCGATGTTCGCCGTCGCGTAGGGCGCCGGCAGGTCGGAGAGGCGTACCAGGTGGCGGACGCCCGGCGCGTCGTTCGTCCAGTCCCCCACGGCTCCGGCGCCGCGCAATAGCTTATCCTCCGCGGGTGGCTGCGGGCCGCCGCTCGGACCGGGCGCCGCCGCTAACCGGGTGCAGAGGCCTGCCGCAAGCGCTCCTGCGATGGCCAAACCAAGCAAACGGATTCCAGGTGAGTCAAGTCGATTCTGCATGTCTCTCATGTCCGATTCCTCTCGACCTGGGCTATACCGACGGCGACGCTTACGCACCCACCGTCTCAGCCGCTAATTGAGCCGCTCGGTCGCCATCGCCCGATACGGCGCAAGTATGTCTGCACCGTGCGATACGCCGGCGGGCAGCGCACTTCTCGGAACGCCCCGGAGCCTCACGTTTTCGTACCTGGTTACCATGGGCAGTCATAGCCCGATGCGGTGTCGGCTCATCGCGCCGCGGATTAGATCGTGGTCGACGAGAAGCCCCCGTCCACCACGATGTTCTGGCCCGTCACGAAGGACGAGGCCCGCGGCGCGGCCAGCCAGACCACCGCGCCCGCCAGCTCCTCCGGGGTGCCGAAGCGCGCCATGGGCGTGTGGCCGATGATCTCCGCGCCGCGGGGCGAATAGGCGCCGTCCGGGTTGTAGAGGAGTGCGCGGTTCTGCTCGGCGGGGAAGAAGCCGGGGCTGATGGCGTTCACGCGCACCCCTGCCGGCGCCCATTCGCGGGCGAGGAACTGCGTGAGGTTGAGGACGGCGGCCTTCGCGGCGGCGTAGGCGACGACGCGCGAAAGCGGCGTCATTCCGGACAGCGAGGCGATGTTGATGATGCTCCCCCGGCCGGCGGCGACCATCGCCGCGCCAAAGACCTGGCAGGGCAGCAGGACGCCGCCCACGAGGTTCAGGTCGAACACCTCGTTCCAGGCCTCGAGCGGAAGGGCGCAGAAGTCGGCGCCGGGCGGCAGCGTCGCGGCGGCGCGGTTGCCGCCGGCCGCGTTGACCAGCACGGTGGCCACGCCGAAGCGCGCCTCGACGGCCTGCCGGGCCGCGGCGAGCTCGGCGGCGTCGGTGGCGTCCGCCGGTTGGAACATCGCCTGGCCGCCGGCCCTGGCGATCGCGTCGGTGCGCGCCACGCCGCGCACCGTGTTCCGGCCGATAACGGCCACGCGCGCGCCCGCGGCTGCCAGCGCCTCCGCCATCGCGCCGCCCAGCACTCCCGTCCCGCCGATGACGACAGCAGTCTCGCCCGCGAGGTCGAAGAGGCCCTGCATTGCAAGTCCTTTTGAAACTGCGACAACGCCCCCCGCTAGCCGATGCGCAGGTCGAGGCTGATATCGAGGGCGGGGGCAGAGTGCGTCAGCGCGCCGACCGAGATGATATCGACACCGGTCCGTGCGATCTCGGCGACCGTCTCCTCGTTGACGCCGCCGCTCGCCTCGGTCATTGCCTGGCCGGCCACCAGCTCGACCGCCTCGGCTAGCTGCTCCGGCGTCATGTTGTCCAGGAGGAGGATGTCCGCGCCGGCATCCACGGCCTCGCGCGCCTGATCCAGCGTATCGCACTCGACTGTGATGCTCAGCGTGTGCGAAGCGTTGGCAATTGCGCGCTCGACGGCGGCGCCGATGCCGCCGGCCGCCGCGATATGGTTGTCCTTGATCATGATCGCATCGAACAGGCCGAACCGGTGGTTCCGGCCGCCGCCGACGCGCACGGCGTACTTCTCGAGGGCGCGAAGGCCGGGAGTGGTCTTACGCGTGTCGACAATTCTCGCCTGCGTGCCCGCCGTCAGTGCCACGAACCGCGAGGTCATCGTCGCGACGCCTGACATGCGCTGCAGGAAGTTCAGGGCGACGCGCTCGGCGGTCAGGATCGCCTGAGCGCTGCCGGTGGCCGTGAACAGGACCTGGCCCGGCTCGACCGATTCGCCCTCTTCAGCCTGGTCGGTGAACTCGATCGCGGGATCAAGCTGCGCGAGGACCTGCTTGGCCACCTGTTTGCCGGCGACGATGCCGTGCTGCTTGGCGACGAAGTCCGCCGATGCCTTCAGGGCTTCGTCTACCGTGAGTTGCGTCGTCACGTCGCCTGCCCCAATGTCTTCGGCGAGCGCGCGCCGGATTAGCTCCGAGCAGTCGGGTAGGTAGTTGCTCATTTGGCCGGAATCGGTATCTTCGCGTTCACGCCGCTGAAATCGTCGTGCAGAAACCTGTCGAGGATGCGCTTCATCTCCTGCGGAATGCGGACGCCGCGACCCGCGCCGGTCTGAATCCCCACGATGGCCCAGACGTCCTGTTCGCCGGCCTTGCCGACCGCCTGGCGCTGGAAGATCGGACCGCCGTCCAGCCCGCGGGCGCCCTCCGCATTGAGCGTGAGGCGGTCGCCGTCCACGCGGGTAACCAGCGCGCTCAGGGTGGACTGCCGCTCGCTTCCGCTGGGAGCGGTCGTATAGCCGCCGACGAGATAGGTGGGGCCTTCCAGCTCCTTATCGGTCCGCGAGCCAACCGTCATCCAGGAGGAGTTATGGCCGATGTTGTCCGCCGTAACCAGGATGGCGATGTCGTGCGGCTCCCAGTAGAGGAACTGCGTCATGCGGGTCGTGCCGAACGGGTGCGAGCTGAGGCCCTTCGTAAGGAGGCGGCCGTCATCGTATCCCGGCACGACGCGGACGCGTTTGGCGGCGACCTTCGTCCGCGGGTCGAACAACAGGTGAAGAGCGGTCAGGCAGTGATGCGGTCCGATCATCGTGCCTGTGCCCTCGACCGTCGTCTCGTCGGGAAACGTCGCGATCACCTTGCAGATGGCGGAGTACGGATACTGCGTCGTGTTCGCCACCGTCTGGAGACGCGTGTCGCGCTCCGCGGCGTCCGGCCGCTTCTCGCCTTGCGCCAGCGCCGGCCGGCCATGCAGCGCGCACGCGGCAAGCAACATGGCCGCCGCGAGGCTCGCGGCAGCCGACTTTCGGATGGATAGAACGGTCCAGGTAATCATACGGTCTCCTGGAGCAATTCTACCCCAAGGTTGCGCCTGGCCGTACGGTTGGGCGGCGTCCCGGCTTTCAGGTGTTCGGGTTTTCAGGTTTTCAGGTTCTCCGGACCGACGGCCCTCCGGCGAGCCCACCCGAGCACCTGAATACGGAACACCTGAAGACCTGAACACCGAGCGCCACCCCTAACGAACGACGCCCGGCCAGCTGGAACCGCCCTGCTCTGCCAGGTACCGCCCCTCGTGCCGCATGGACTGGCGGATGCCATCGTCGGAGATGCGCTCCAGCCGGAACGTCACAGGCAGCGTCGCCGCGTAAATGAGGACGATCACGCTCGCGATCGCCACGGCGCAGCCACGGAACCCGCGGACCAGGGCGACCGAGAGCGGGACCCGACCGGCCCGGCTGACGATCAGGAACGCCATGGAGGCGAGCAGCGGAATTGCCGCCGCGAAAGCGACGGTTGCCAACTGGCACACGAGATCGAAAGGACCGGCGCCCTGGAACAGGTACTGCCACCCGTGCCGGAGCTGCGGCGGCGGACCGTCGCCGCCTATCAGGACCATTGAGACGATCTTGTGTATCGGCTCGACCGCCGACGTTACGTGCCAGGCGAACAGGGCGATCGCGCCCG
>DATGJU010000559.1:0-3045 GCA_035295045.1 Chthonomonadaceae bacterium | reverse complement strand
GCAGGGCGCGGAATCGAGAGCCAGCGTGCAGTCCTGCCGCGCGCCGGCCACGTCGCCGAGGCGGGCGCGGACCACCGCCCGGAGCGCCACTGTGGCCGGGTGGGATCGCGTGAGGGCGTCGCAGTCCGCCAGCGCCTCCTGCAGCCGCCCGGTGGCCGCAAGCGCCCGGCCGCGGACTTCCAGCGCATCGGCGTAGTCGGGCGCGATGGCGAGAATGACGGTCGCCAGGTCGATCGACTTCGCAAACTCGCCCCTGGACAAGGATGCCCGGGCGAGCATCGCGTCGCTCTCCACGAGGACCGCTACGGCCTGGCTCGCGTCCATCTCCAGCTCCGCCGGGAGGGTCAGGGCGACGGAGTCGGCGTGGCCCGCGGCCTCTATCAGCGGCACGAGACAGTCCGTTCGGATAGCGCCCGCGCGGTACATAGGCTGCTGCGTGATCACGCCGCCAAAGACGTAGAGCTCCCGCCCGGGGACGGGGTCCGGGCCGATCCCGGCATAGGACGTTGGAATGTCGACCGCTCGGAGTGGCGTCGCCAACAGCGCGTCGATTGCCGCCGAAGTCACGCCCGCCGCCCGCCACGCGGCGGCAAGCTTTGCGGCATCGAACAGGCCCTGAAGCGCCGCGAATTCGGGATACTCATCGGCAAGGTCGCTGTACCGCGCCGTCAATTCGCTTGCCGCGCTTTCCACGTCGGCGGACGTCGCGCCGGCGCCCGCGAACAGCCCACCGGAATTGACAAGGGACTCGGATTGCGCCTGAACGTGGCTCTCGAAAAGCGCGGCCTCCGCGCCTGCGCTCCGCGTGAGGAGGACGTCGGCCGTCGGAGCGGCGAGAGGCGAGAGCCACAGTCGGTTGAAGCTGCCGCTGTGGTCGCCGGTCTGCGCCACGATATCCAGCCACCGGCGAAAGCCGGGCGCCCTGGGCTGAAGCCGGCCCAGCGTGATCCGCTTCATCACGTAGTCGGCGTCCAGCATCGTGCGGACAAACCCGGTCCTGCGGCACTCCTGCGGCAGCCCGCCCACTCGAACGGTCTGCGGACCGATCGGATTCTCCGGATTACCGTCGAGCGACACGTAGGGCGTCGATCCGGACTTGTAGATGGAGCGCAGCGAGACGAGCAGGAACTCCAGCGGAATCGGAGGCTTGCCGGGCTCGGCAAGGCCAACGATCGATAGATCGCCTGCGGCATTCCGAACGTAGCCGCGAATGCGCGTCAGCGGACCGACCGTCGTTGCGCCCTTCAACAGTGAAGCGAGCGGCACGAGCGTAAGGTCGAGGCGCTCGGACCTGGGGCGCAGGATGATCGCGTTTGCGCCCTTGCTCGCCAGGAACGCGCGGTATTTGGCGTCCATCTCCGCCGCGCGCTCCGGCGGCAGCTCCTGCTGGAACATCTCCGGATCGAAGCGGAGCAGCACGCCGCCCGTCTTCGGGTCGCGCACGGCCGAGGCGGCGCCCGGACCGTGGACGGGCAGTCTGTTGTCGCCGGGCTTGATCAGGTCCAGCGGATGGGCAGGTATGCCCAGATCGTCGCGGATTTTGCCCAGCGGCTCGGCCTTCTGGAAGCTCTGCACCATGTGAACGTAGTCGGACGGCCGATCGGCAGGCTCGTGAACGATGTCGCCGCCGCTCCAGCGCGACACCGGGCGGCCATCCATCTTCTCCTCCCAGACCCCGGGCCGGCCGTTCGCGCCCGGCATGTAGACGAGGCGCACCTTGTCGACATCGCCCTGCCTGGTCAGATTCGAATCGCCGACCTCCAGCTCCCAGTGTCCGGCGACGTGCTCTGCACGGTACACCCTCATCCGGTGGCCGACCATCGGGTCGGATCTGGGATCCCCGCTCACCACGATCGACTGCGGCTCACCGGTGCGCTCCATCCGTCTGACAATTGTCTCAGCAAATCCGCCTGGGTCCCGTATTGCCGCCGCCTGGTCCGTCCGCAGCACGCCCTTCGAAAAGCTTTTGGCCGTCGCCAGGTCCATGGCCTTTTCGATATAGGCGTCGCCGCGCTGGCGCGTCTGGATCGCATCCGTGATCTGCGCCAGCGGCGGCGCCTTGCCGCCGTTCGCCTTGCGCCACTTGAAGTACTCGCCCGACATCTCGTCAATGCCGTTGCACTGGCCCTCGCGCGCGAACGCCGTGCCCTTTCGATTGGGGACCGAAGGCAGGTCCCGCGATGGAAGGAAGCCGGTGTCCACGACGTCGCCGTCCTTCGGCGGCGCGCCTGGCGACGGCTGTTGGGCTGCCGCGGGCGACAACGCCGCGATTACCGTCGCGAGTACAGCGGCGGTGCGGAAACCCATGAAAACTGTCCTCATTTCGGCCATCCTCTGTATTGCGCCCGAACCAGGGCGTTGTACGACCCCGAATCCGCCCTCTAGCTGCGATCGAAGGACAGTACGATGGCCTCGTTCCGGCGCCAGGCAAACTTGAAGTGGTCATCGCGCCCCAGGTCGATACCGCGCCGCTCGTCGCACACGCTGCGCACAGGCGTTCCGAACTTGAGCGTGCAATCCACCGGGCCGCTCTTAAGCCCGACCGCATTCCCGCCGCCGGCCTCGGTGCCGCCGATCTCCGGGTTCCAGCAGACGTATAGGATCATCCGGCCGCCCGGAGCCCGGAAATAGGTGATCTCGTGGCCGAACAGCGCGTCCGGGTCGCCATCCAGCGCCACCCAGCGGCGCGGCCCCAATGTTCCCACGATGTGCCGCATGAAGATGTCGCGGCGGGCGGCGGCCTGGCGGCCCTCGACGCGATACGCGTTGTACCACTGCGGCGAGAGATTGAGCAGCACCGCGCGGCCCGGCCCTGCCTGCCGCATCGTCTCCACGGGCATCGCGCGGACCGCCTTGTGGAAGCCGCTGGCATCTTTCAGGCAGCCGTTCGCGTTCGTGAGCAGGTCGTGATAGCTCTTGTACCCGTAGTTCGCGTCCTGGTCCGTCTCGCACCACAGCGGGCCGCCGAATACGCCCTTCGCGGTAATTGCCGGATCGTGGCGGATGCCGAACAGCGCGTCGAGCGCGCCGCCGTTCGGCCGGCCG
>DATGJU010000558.1:0-10779 GCA_035295045.1 Chthonomonadaceae bacterium | reverse complement strand
CAGCCGGGCCAGCGGGGCGTTCTGCCGCGAGCCGGTCTGCTCCTGCGGTGGACGCCGGCCGCGGTCGCTCAACCGCTCCCGCGCTCGCTCCAGAGACTTGGCCAGCCGCTCGGGCGCTACCGGCTTTAGTAGATAGTCCATGGCGTTTCGCTCGAAGGCGGCGAGCGCGTGCTCCGAGTAGCCGGTGACGAAGACGATCAGGGGAGGGTTTTGAAGGGCGTGCAGTGCGGCGGCAGCCTCCATGCCGGACGCGCCCGGCATGCGGATATCGAGGAAAATCAGATCTGGCCGCAGGTCTATCGCCTTCTTGAGCAGGTCCGCGACATCCTCGGCCTCGCCGACTACGGTCTCTCCCTGCGCCTCCAGCATGCGTCGGAGGTGCGCGCGGGCCAGCATCTCGTCGTCGGCGATCAGGGTGTCCACGATACCTGGCGCTCCGATCGGCGTCTGCCTGCCGCGCAGGACTGCGCCGCAAATGCGGCCGCGGCCGGCGCCGCGCGAAGCCAGCCTGCCTTTCGACGGTACGGGCATGAATTCCTGTGGCGCAAGCAGGTCGCGCCGGCGGATATGGCTGTCCGCCAGGGCCCATTCCGATTCCGTGCCGCGGCCGGTCAGAACTGCAATCTCCAATTACCGTCCGGCGCGAAAGCCCGGCCGCCGGCGGCTTCCCTCCGTCAGGCGGCAAGCGCCTTCGGCAGCCGCAGGCCGCGCTCCGGATTCGCCGCCTGCAGGACCTCGTTCAGCACTCGCACGAAGTCCGAGATGTCGAGCGGCTTGGTCAGATAGGCCTGGGCACCCGCCGCGATCAGCCGCTCCACCTGGTTCGGCGTAGCGTCGGCGCTGATGACGATCACAGGTATCTGCGCGGTCGCCGGATTCGTCCTCAGCCGGCCCAGCACCTCCTTGCCGGATATGTCGGGCAGATTGAGATCCAGCAGGATCACGTCCGGCCGGTGCAGACACGCCAGGTCGATGCCGACGCTGCCCTGCATCGCCGCTAGAAGCGTTACCCCCGGTCCGCCCTGGAGAAGCACCTCCATCAGGCGCAGGTTGGACAGGTTGTCCTCCACGCAGAGAATTGTGAGATCGCGCACCGCGGCGTCGAGGGCCGCTGCCGGCATGCCGCCGGACTTCTGGTCGGCATAGGCGTCCTGCGGCGAGGCGGCGCGCGGCAGCTCCACATAGAACGTGGTTCCGACGCCGACCACGCTGTCCACCTTGAGCGTTCCGCCCATCGCCGTAATGAGCCTCTGCGAAAGCACGAGGCCGAGGCCGGTGCCTTCGACGTCGGAGGTTGCCGCGGACAGCCGCTCGAAGGGCGAGAACAGCTTCGGCAGCTCGGCCTCGGTGATGCCGGGACCCGTGTCTCGAACGGCGATCCGGATTGTGCCGTCTTCCTGCTCGGTACACAGTACGTCCACGCGGCCCGCGGCGACGTTGTACTTGATTGCGTTGGAGAGCAGGTTCAGGAAGACCTGCTTCAGCCGCTGGCGGTCTGCGAGGACATGCGCGGAGCACGTGGCAAATCCCTCCTCGCAAATCCGTATGCCGCGGTCCGAAGCGAGCGGGCGCACGAGCGCGCAGGCCTCCGTGACGAGCTCCGCAAGCGGTATCGGCTCGACCGAGAGCTCCATTCGCCCGGCCTCTACGCGCGCGATGTCGAGCACCTCGTTGATCAGGTCGAGCAGATGGCGCCCGCCGCGCAGAATGTAGTGGACGCACTCCTGCTGGAGCGCCGTGAGGCCCGGCCGGTCCAGAATCTGGCCGAATCCGAGGATCGCGTTCATCGGGGTGCGCAGCTCGTGGCTCATTCGCGAGAGGAATTCGCTCTTCGCCTGGCTCGCCGTATCCGCTCTCTCCTTGGCGGCGGTGAGCTCGGCATTCGCGCGGACCAGTTCGGCGGTACGGTCCGCTACGCGCTGCTCCAGCTCCTCGTTCGCGCAACGGAGCGCCGCGTCCGCGTCTTTCAGCGGCGTCACGTCGTGCGCCACCATGTAGAGCAGGCCCTCGTGCGGCACCGCGCGCCAGGAGAGCCACTTGTAGCCGCCGTCGCGGCAACGGCATCGGTTAACGAACTCCAGCGCGCGGACGCCGCCATCGAGTTTCGCGAGCTCGCGCTCGGTCGCAGCACGGTCGTCACGATGGACCAGGTCCAGCAGCGATCCTGACAGTATCTCGGAAGCGCTGATCCCGAGCGTCGATTCGAAGGCAGGGTTGAGCCGCGTGAAGCTGCCGTCGGCGCTCGCGATCGCAAGCATGTCCAGTGAGAGGGTGAAGAACCGGTCCCGCTCCTCCTGCGCCCGCTTGCGCTCGGTAATGTCCTCGTAGGTGCCAAGCACGCCGACGACCACACCGCGCTTATCCCGCAACGGCACCTTGCAGGTTTTGAGCCACACCGTTCGACCATCGGCGCGGAGCTGCTGCTCCTCGTAGTCGGTCTTCGGGTTGCCGGACTCCATTACGGCCATGTCGTCGGCGCGATAGAGGTGGCCGTTCGCGTTCGAGCTAACGTCGAAATCCGTCTTCCCCATCAGCGCGTCGGGATCGGCGAATCCCATATCCGTCGCGAACGCCTGATTGCAGCCGAGAAAAACGCAGTCGCGGTTCTTCCAGAATACGCGCTGCGGTATGTTGTCGATGATCTCGCGTAGCATCGTGCGGGACGCGTAGAGCTCGTCGTCCACGTCGTGATCATCGGTGGATCGCATGTCCATTGCTCGGGCTCCTTCAGCCGGCGCGCCGCAGCCGTGCAGCCACGCCAAAAACGCGCGTGCGCGCGGGACCGCGCAGGCGCCAGAACGCCGTCGGGGCTAGGCCGCCATCGCCAGCCCGGCCGGCTCGACCTCCCCACTTGCCGCTATCTCCATGAATGCGCTGACGATCCGAGGATCGAAGTGGCTGCCGCTCAAGCTGCGCACCTCTGCGATCGCTCGGTCCGCCGGCCAGGCCGGCTTGTACGGGCGTAAGTGCGTGAGCGCATCGTATACATCTGCAAGCGCGACGATGCGTCCGGAGAGCGGGATATTATCGCCCGCCAGGCCTGCGTATCCCTCGCCGTCCCAACGCTCGTGATGCGTGAGCGCGATCTCCGCCGCGAGCTGCAGCCACGGCGAGACGCTTCCCGCCAGAATGCGCGCGCCGATAACCGTGTGCGTCCGCATGACTTCGTACTCTTCCTGCGTCAGGTTGCCCCGCTTGAGCAGAATGGCGTCTGGAATGGCGATCTTACCGATGTCGTGCAGCGTCGCGGCCTCGTGAATAATGCCGGTGATGGAAGGATGGAGGCCGAGCTGTTGCGCGATGCGCTGCGCCATGGAGCCGACGCGCCGGGTGTGCAGGCCAGTCTCGTCATCGCGGTACTCTGCGGCGAGCGCGAGCCGCTGGAGCATCTCGCGCTGCGACGCCTCCAGCTCGCGCGTTCGGTCGCGTACGCCCGCCTCGAGGATGCGGTGCTGGAGCCGCACCTGGAGCAGGTTCTTGAGGCGCAACAGCACCTCGGTTTCGTCAAATGGCTTGGTGAGGAAATCCTTTGCGCCGTGCGTAAGTGCCTTTTGCCGCACCGTGAGCGAGGGATCCGCCGTCATGATAAGGATTGGAACGTAGCTGTCCTGCGGCTCGCGGGCGAGCACGCCGGCCATAATCTCGAATCCATCGAGGTGCGGCATCATCAGGTCGAGCAGCAGCGCGTCCGGGCGCATCTCGTCGTACAGGTCGAACACCCGGCGCGGATCGGTCGTGCTGCAAACGCAGCCGAAACCGGCCTGTCTCAGGATGATCTCCAAGAGCCGTACATTCGCGATCTCGTCGTCGACGATCAGTACCGGCGCGTTGTACACGCAGCTTGAGTCCATTTCGGCCACTACCCCTGGAACTGCTATGTTGAATGGTTCGCGAGCCGCGGCGATGCGACGCCGTGTTCGTGCACGTGGGCGGCCGTCCGTGACGTGCCAGGCCCAAATCGCCCTGGTATCCTATCGCCTGTCGCGGGCGCCACCGGCCGCCAGCATGGGTGTGCTGCTCGTTCCCGTTGCAGGCACTTCATTGTTGGCAGAATCTCGCGCAGGAAGAGGGTCCAGCGATGCAGCTCCAAGAAATAGAGGGTGAGAGAGGGGGCGTCCTGGTTTCCGGACGCGCGGTACTCAGGCCAGGCATTTTGCGCGCGCGGCGCCAGGCCCGCGATGCCGCGCATTCTGTCGCCGGTCAGTGAATGCGACTGCCACGGCGGAACGCGGATCGGTCTCCTCAAGGCCTGAATACCGAGCACCGTAGCAGAACGGCTACCCGGTCCGGGGTGCGTGGTCTGCGGTCGAGTCGGGATCGCGGTCTCCCGATACAGTGGCCGAGGCGCTGTAGGCCGGCGCGGCGCTACCCGGCGACGTTACGTCGACGGTGGACGTTGCCGGCGGGCCGGACGCGCGCGGCGCCGGCGCACTGTGTTCGGCCTGTCCGGCTGCCTTCACACGGTCGGCTCCGTTGTAAACGCTGTTCGCCGGTCCGCCAGGATGGTCGATTGCGCTCATTGGCGCGTCCAGCATGGTGCCGCAATGCCGGCATGGCTGGTTCTGGCTGGTATTCTCGTTAACGGTATTGCAGCGTTGGCACACTATCGTAGCCATTTCGGCCTCCTTCCGGCCCCGTGGGCCCGGCAGAGAATCCGCGCGGGCACGAGGCTATCCTCTAAGTACGCTGGCAAAGAGGGGCCGTTACCAGTTGGGTGTTTGGCGTTTGGTGTTCAGGTATTCAGGGGGCCTCGCCGTCCAGCGGTTGGTCCCTAACATCCGAACGCCCAGCACCCAACGCCGAACACCCAATACCGAACACTGAAGACCCGGCGGCGTCGCATTCGCCCATTCGGTGCCTGCGGATACCAGAATTGGGTACACTGTGCGAAATCTCCGTTTGGCTGGACCGGGAGCGACGACCTTGGCTAAGAAGCTATTCATCGGGGTGGACCTGGGCGGCACGAGCATGCGCGCCGCCGCGGTGGCGGACGACGGTTCGTTTGCGGCGCTGGAAAAGCGGAAGACGCACCCGGAGCTCGGCGTGCACGGCGTTTTCGATCGGCTCGTCCGGACGGTGCAGGGCGCGGCGAAGACGGCCGGCGTCTCCATGAAGCAGATTGGCGGCATCGGGGTGGGCGTGCCCGGCCCGGTGGACACCAAGCGCGGCGTGGTCCGCATGGCCGTGAACCTCAGCACGGATTGGGCGAACATGCCGCTCGCTGCGGAGCTGAAGAAGGCGTTGGGGGTACCCGCCTATATCGATAACGACGTGCGAGTCGGCGCGACCGGCGAGTTCGTGCACGGCGCGGGCCGCGACGTGAAAGATATGGTCGCGGTATTCGTTGGGACGGGCATCGGCGGTGGAATCGTGCTGGACGGCAAGCTTCGCGGCGGATTCCGGGGCGGGGCCGGCGAGGTGGGCCACACCGTGGTCGCGGCGGACAATGGGATCGTCGGCAAGACGGGCCAGCCGGGCACCGTGGAGCCGCTGGCGAGCCGCACGGGCATGGAGAGCTATGTTCGGGAGCAGGTATCGGCGGGCCGGAAGAGCGTGGTGCCCGGCCTGATGGACACGCTCGGCGGCGGCCGCCTTACGAGCAGCGTGATCTTCGAGGCGCTCAGCCATAAGGACGCCGTGATGCACGAGGCGATCACGATCTCACAGCGGATTCTAGGCCTCCTTGCCGGCAACATCGTGAACACTCTGGACGTGGAGATGATCGTCTTCGGCGGCGGTGTGACCGAGCGGCTGGACGAGAGCTTCGTCGGGCCGATCCGCGTGACGGCCTACGCCAACTTCATCAATAAGGAGACCGCGTCGACCGTGAAGATCGTGCCCGCGGCGCTGAAGGATGCCTCCGGCGTGGTCGGCGCGGCCGTCCTCGCGCGGCGGATGCTATAGATTTACCGGCTTGACCTATCGCTCGATCTCCACCTCGTACAGCATGCGCGCCCTGCCGCCGGCATCGACGTCGAGCGCGAGGACGGCCGCGCCGTCGTGCATCTCCACCGGGACGGCTGCGGCGCGCTTGCCGGCCAGGCTTAGGCCCCAGGCGCGAACGCGGGCGCCGCTGCCGACGTGCAGCGTGACCGTTGCGCTGCCGCGACGCACCAGATGCGGCAGGCCGCCCCAGGCGAGCAGGACGCGCTGGGCGCGGTCGGCATAGCGCGCGCCGGCGTTCTGCAGGTCCGTCAGGTGACTGACCAGCAGCCTGTGGCTCTCGCGGATGGGCTTGCTGTCCAGGCTCGATACCCAGACCGTCGCGCCGGCCTCGCGCACGACGATCGTCGCCGCGCGCGTTCGTATCTCGGTCCCCGCCGGCGCGTATCCGCCCGCGGTGCAGGGCGTGTCTACCGTGAGCGTGTCCGCCGGCGCATCAATCGTCAGCTCCCCCGTTTCGCTCTGGAACCGGTTCGCTTTCAGATCGGTCGGATTGCCCTGCCCCACCCAGCCCCGCTTTCGCAGCTCCGCCAGAACCGCATCGCCGGCGCCGGCCGCGTAGGGATCGACCGGCAGTACGCCTCCGCCGCGCCACGCGTCCCGCGGAGTGGCCCCGCCGATCGGAAGCAGCAGATCGGCTCCCGCCGCGTGCGCCGGGTCCTCCGAGACGAGCGATCCGACCTTCGTCACCCAGGCGAGCCCGTTCCAGCCCGGAACCACCCCGCGCGCGCTGTCGGCCGCGGTGGCTGCATCGGCCTGCGTGAAGGTGACGGCGACGGAGTGCGGCGCCGGACGCAGGTCGCCGCGGCGGAAAAGGCAGAGGCTGGCGCGGTCCGCCGCCTGGCTGAGCGGGTCGGTCGCCATGTCGAAGTAGCCGGCCGGCTGCGGCGTGAACAGGTTATCGCGACTGTGGCTGTAGGCGAAGCGCCAGATCACGGACCAGTCCTGCACTGCGCCGAGCGCGCCGGTGAGAATGCCGCCGACGCCGCGGTATCGGCCCGGCCCGGAGTAGTTGAACTCGCTGCACGTGAACGGACGGTCCAGCAGACGGATAAAGGCGCAGCTGCGGCCTCCGGGCGCGCCCTGCGCCACGGGACTGGTGTTGTTGCTCCGCGACGGAAGCTGCCACGGGCTCTCGAGGAACTGCGGGTGATCGACGTAGAAGTGGTCGTCCACGTAGTCGAACGCCGGACGGACGGCCTCGATAGAGATCGGATTGGTCCAGGCGTTCATGTTTGTGAGCAGGGCGCCGCAGTGCAGGTCGTCGCGGAGGAAGGCTTTGGTCCGCGCGAAGAAGTCGCGCTGGTTGTCCGCCAGGAAGGCGTTGAAGAGCGGCCAGTCCGCCGCGCCGGCGCCTGCGGGAAGCGGGACGGTATCGCGTGTGGATGCCGCCACGGCGGCCGGAGCGCCGATCGCGCGGGCACGTGCCGCCCGATCCGGATAGCGCGCAATCAGCCAGGCGTTCCACGCGCGCGCCCAATCGTCGCGGAGCGGGCCGGAGACCTGCGCGATGAAATTACCGGGCGCGCCTTCGTTGATGAGACTGAGCCAGGCCAGGGTAGGGTCGTCGGCCCAGCGCATGCCCGTATACGGGTTCACGTGAGCCAGGAGCGCCGTCGCGAACGCCTTATAGTTGGCGAAGGCGCGCGCGTTCACCGGGACGGCCATTTTGTACATGTCCATCGCGATGTCGCCCGGTACTCCGCTCCATATCTCGCGGTTGAAGACGGGCCGCGACACGAACAGGTCGGTGGTGACGTAGATGCCCCTCTTCTTGAGCGCCGCGAACAGGTAGTCCAGCCGATCGAGCATCTGCGGATTCAGCCCGGTGCTCGTGCCATCGGCGCGATCGACCAATGTGCTCTCGTAGTGGTGGATACGGACGGCGTTGTAGCCCAGCCGCAAAAACCGGTCGGCGAGCCGGTCCGCTTCGGCGTGCGGCAGACACTGCGCGGTGAAGCAGAGATTGAAGCCATAGAATCGGACCGGCTCCTTCGGCCGGTCCGCCAGCGCCATCCGGCCGCCCGCTGTCCCAATCACTCGACCGTACTTGCCCGCGGGAGCGTGCCACGCCACAAGGCGGCTGAAGTCGAGAGCGGAGCCGGGCTCGATGTCGAGCTGGTCCTCCAGCGGCAGCCAGTCCGCGCCCGCGCTGATGGTGACAGGACCGTCGTATTCGACCGCGATGCCGCCCTGCGCCGAAAGCGTGAACGCGATATCAAGCGGCTTGCCGGCGGGCCACCGCACCTCGTTCATCTGCGGGCCGATCCGAACCGTGAACGTCGGTCCCCATTGCCGGTCGTCCTGGAGTAGAACCGGAGTCGGCGCATCGATCCGAAATCGGAGCGCACGGGCGCCTGCCTGTGCTCGCCCAGCCCCCGGACCCGTTCCCGGTGCGGGCGCCGCGCCCAGCAGGTCCAGGGCGGTCGCCGGACCGGATCGCAGCGCCACCTGCCGGAATGCGTCGGGAAACGCGCCCGTCGCGCCGTCGACGACGAACCCCGTGCCGGCGAGCTCGCCTGCGCCGAGGCCGAGGCTGACGTGCAGGCTGTTCAGCGACACCTCCTGCCGCGGCATCAGGCGATAGGCGAAGTGGAGGCCGCCGGCCTGCTTCGTCAGGCGCAGCTCCGTATCGACGATCGCGCCGCCGGCGGCGTGGATCTGGCCGGCGAGCCGATCTCTCGCGGCGGCCTGGCCCGGCTTCGCGGGGGCGAGCGTCGCGCCCTTCCATCCTGCCTCGAAGAGGCCCGGCTCCAGCGTCCCGACCTCGCGCCCGCGATACTCCAGGCGCACGCTGCCGGACGCCGCCACAACCGCCGTCCAGCTCGCTGCCGGCGCCAGGCGCCGCGCGCCGCCCGGAGCGCCGCCGGCAGCGAGGACCATCGCGCCCAGCGCTGCGAGGGCCGGCGCGCCGCGGCGCAGCCAATCCAGCATGTCGAGTCTCATTGTCGCTTTTCCACTCCTCACCTTCCACCGACGCGCCACGGCCGCGGCCGTGCCATTAGGAACCGGTTCCGCTCACATCGAAGCAGCCTATCCGACCGCGAACGCTAACGCGGAGCGTGGATCGGCGCGCCCCTGCAGTTCTATGCAGCAACGCTCACGTGCGCGGTTACGCTTGTCGGTTCGGGAATAGGCGGGCCGTCCGAGCGCAGGCCGTCAAGGTGGAATTGGAGGGCAGCCTGGAAGTTCTGCTGGGTCTCTTGGACCGTGCGGCCGGTTGCAATGCAGCCCGGCATGTCGGGACTATACGCGGAATAGTTGGCCCCCGTTCTCTCGATTACCACCGCGTACTTTTTCAAGTTCATGCCTCCCATCCTGCTTGACGAAATATTGACTTGCTAGTTCCTTCCGCCAACTCGTCGCGCGGATGACCGGAAACCGTGACGCGACGGTCCGGCATATCCGTGTGTTTGAATTGGCGGTGACTCCCTGATTACCGCACAAGACCCATCCGTCGTCATTTAGCCGCTTGAGAACATCGCGTACCTTCACGGCTTGTTTCCCCTATGCGCTGGCGCCAACCGGATTGCCTTGGGAATGGATATTCCAATTTGTAAATTGTGGCCGACTCTGCATGCTCCATGTTCAGCACGCCGAGGCATCCATCCTTCGTGGCCCACGGCGGGCCAGGACTCAAGGGTGGCCGATGGTCAGCAAAGCGGTCCCACTCGCGTATCGGCGTCACAGCATCCGGGCCGCGCGATACGTAGGTTCGGCTGGTCCTCGCACCCGCCTAAAAAACAATTAACGTCGGTTTAAGGGTCGTTTAATCGGGATCGGGCACAATGCAGCGTCCAATTCCCGCACGGCAGCGGCCTTCGAGGGAGTGACGATCTTTGCGAACAAGGATAGCAAATTGAGAACTTCGCGTTCCCTTGCACCAGGAATAGCGCTGGCGGTCGGCGTGGCCGCCTGCGGATGCAGCAGCGCAGCACCCCACACGCTCGGCACGCCCGTCGGAAGCCTTACACCCGTCGCGGTCCGGTCGCTGCCGTCGCAGAAGGCGGCGGCGCCCGTTGTGGTCGAGGGCGAAATGATCGAGAAGTGCCCCGTCGCCGGCTGCTGGTTCGTGCTCAGGGACAAGACCGGCGTCGTCCGTGTCGATACCAAGGGCGGCGGTTTCGTCGTCTCGGAGGTGCCGCTGCATGCGCGCGTCATTGTGGCCGGCGCCGTCACTCCGGGCGCGCAGCCCGGCATCGCCGCCACGGGCGTTCGGTACTGATCGGATGCGAACGCTCCTCTTGCTTGGAATCGGCGCCGTCGCGGCCGGCCTCGCGGCCTATGCCGCGGTGAGTCGCGAGAACGCACCGCTCACGGGAATCGAGATCAGTCATCAGGTGCGGATTCCGGTCCGGCCGGTCGGCGAGGCGGCGCCCTCCGTCGGCCTCTGCCCGTGGCGCACGCCCGACGCAGACCGGCTGCGCTACTTCCCCGGATCGCTCTCCAGCCGCGACGAGTCGCTCATCCTCAGCCGGCAGCGGCTGGCGCTCAAGGATCGACTCGGCAGGACGCCGCTTGCCGACGACAACGCGATCATCGTCCATCGGATACTTGGGCCGGAGGGTCCGCAGGGCGTGGTGGTCACTCGGCGCGTTCGCGGCGAGTGCGGGCTGATCGAGCTGGTGCTGGCGACCGATTCGCAGGGCCGGGTGGTGGGCGCGAAGCTGCAGCGGCATCGCGAGCCCGAGGCGACCGCCCGCGCGCTGGACTCGCCATCGTGGCTCGGCGCGTTTCGCGGTAAGGACTGCTGCTCGCCATGGACACTCGGCAGGGACATACCGGCCGTGCCCGCGGAGGCGCGGATCTCCGCGGAAGCGGTGCTGCGGGAGGCTC